>JBEVNN010000085.1:0-10071 GCA_040508095.1 Gaiellaceae bacterium | reverse complement strand
CAGCATGCGATGGACCTCGTCGACGCGGCGCACCTGCTCGCGATGGGGAACATCGTCACCGCCGATGCGGGAATCGGCTGCTACGACTCGAAGTTCTTCTACCTCGCGTGGCGGCCGATCACCGCGATCCGGTACGCGGACAAGGACGGCAACCGCGGCACGACGGCCGACCCGACCTGGCAGTCGCTCCTCCCGGTGCCGGGCCATCCGGAATACCCGTCCCAGCACGGCTGCTTCACGGCCGCCTTCACCGATGCGGTCGCGGCCGCGCTGCACACGAAGCACATCGACGTGACCATTCCCGGCGGCCAAGGCGGCAGCCCGTAGCTCACCAGGACACAGCACTTCGACACAGTGGACGACGTCCAGGACCAGGTCGTCGACGCGCGGGTCTGGCTCGGCTTCCACTTCCGCAATTCGGTCGAGCAGGGGGAGAGGCTCGGCAACCGCGTCGCGCGCTGGGAGCTGAAGCGCTTCTTCCAGCCCGCCGACTCGTAGCCGGCCTGATGGCACGCGAGTGGTCCGTCCTTGCGCGGGCCACTCGCCGTGCCCGCTAGCAGGGCAGGGCGTGCAGGACGTAGGCGTCGACCGCCGCGTCCTTGCCCTTGACTCGCAGGCCTGACCGCCGCTCGACCACCGCGCCGTCCGGCAGCCGCTCGTAGGTCTCCGCGCCGATCAGCACCCCGCCGACCGGCGCGAGGCCTTCGAGCCGCGCGCCCGTGTTGATCGTGTCGCCGACCATGGGGTATGCGACATGGCCCTCGCCGCCGATCTCGCGGAGGACGGCCTCGCCGCTGTTGACGCCGACGCGCATCCGTGGCCAATCCGAATGCGCGTCGGCGAGATCGGCGAAGGCACGCTGGAGCGCCAGGGCGGCGCAGGCGGCCCGTCGGGCGTGATCGGGCTGGTCGCCGGTGCGGTTGAAGACGGCCACCACGCCGTCGCCGATGAACTTCTCCACTTCGCCGCCGAACTGCCGCGTGAGCAGCGGGGCGGCGGTGCCCCAGTAGGCGTGGAGCACTGCTGCGGCCTCGGCCGGGCTCGAGCGCTCGGCGAAGGTCGTGTAGCCGACGAGGTCGCTGAAAAGGACGCTGACGTCCTGCTGGCGCTCTCGCGTCGTCGTGAGGTAGAGGTCGCGGAAGCGCTCGTCGCGCCACTGCCGCTGCGCGGCGAAGCCGATGATCAGGTAGGCGGTCACGATCAGGAAGTGCCACTCCCACCAGCTCGCGTGCCACTTGCGCTCCCCCGTGACGGCGACGCCGATCAGCGCCTCGGAGAGCAGCACGAAACAGGCGATCACGGCGGCCGGCAGCAGGTTCGGCCGCTGGCGAAAGAGCGTCCAGTAGCGGGCGGCGCTGACCGCGTAGACGATCGTGCCGACGATCGCGAAGACGGCGAGCAAGCTCCCCCTCGCGGCCTCGCTGTCCGGCCCGTCGAGCGGCGGCAGGTTCAGGACGGTCCAGACGAACCAGCCGCCCATCGCCGCCAGCACGGTGGCGCGGAGAAGCCGACGGTGGCGCATCGCCAGCCGGGCGAACTCCGGCCGCACGTCGACGAACGCCGAAGCTGCCGCGAACCCCGCGCTGACCAGCAGGCCGACCGGGATCGCGACCTTGAAGCCCGAGTGGTCGCCCGAGAAGAGGACGCCCTGCGTCCCGAGCGCGTGAAGCCCCATGAAGCCTCCGGTCGCCATGAAGGCGAGCGAGAGGAGAAGCACCCGCGCGTCTCCACGGCGGTTTGCCGCCTCGCCCGCGGCAAAGCCGAGCACGAACGCGATCGTGCCGACCACTCCGAACAGCACGAAATGCACCCGGTAGTTCTCGAAGTGAGGGTCGAGCTGCGAGCGCAGCAGAAGCGAGACGAGCCCGATCAGCGGCAGCGCGACGGCGAGGAGCTCGGCGATCGCTCCTGCGCGGATCCGCTGGCGAGACGGGCCCACCGAGTGGTGGTGGCCCGGATCGTCGTCGGGTAACTGATCGCGGGTGCTCGCGACTTCCATGGCCACATGACGCGGATCGGGCCGCGGACCTTCCCGTGAGGCCGCCGCCGCTCTAGGCTGCGCCGATGCTCACCCGGCCCCTGCGCGTCACGGCGACGCTGCTGGCCGCCGCGCTCGCCGCCTGGGTCGTCGCCGCTCAGCAGATGCGGGGGATGGACGCCGGTCCCGGTACGCACCTCGGCGGTCTCGGCTGGTACCTCGGCATCTGGGTGACGATGACCGCGGCGATGATGCTGCCTTCGGCCGCGCCGATGGTGCTCACGTACGCGAGGGTCGCGCGAGACGCACGCACGTGGGTCTTCGTCCTCGGCTACCTAGTCGCGTGGACGGCCTTCGGGCTGGTCGCCTACGGGCTGTACCGCCTGGTTGCGAGGTCGTCGCCGGGGTGGGTCGCCTGGAACCGCCAGGGGCCGTTCGTCGCGGGTGCCGCGCTCGCGCTCGCCGGCCTCTACCAGCTGTCACCGCTCAAGGAGGCCTGTCTGCGCCACTGCCGCGGGCCCTTCCGCTACCTCGTGCACGGCTGGCGCGACGGCCGGACCGGCGCGCTGCGGATGGGCGCCGAGCACGGCCTCTTCTGCGTAGGGTGCTGCTGGGGCCTGATGCTGGCGCTGTTCGCGCTCGGCGTGATGAGTCTCTTCTGGGCGGCTGTCGTCGCCGCCGCGATCTTCGCGGAGAAGGTCCTGCCCCGGGGACTCGCGCTCGCGCGGGTGCTCGCAGTCGCGCTCGTCGCGCTCGGGTTGCTGGTTGCGCTCGCGCCTGGCCACGTTCCCGAGCTCACGCAGCCCCAGCCGATGCGGATGGGCCGATGAGCGTCTGGCGCGTTGCCGGCTCCTACCTCGAGTCGTGCAACTGCGAGGCGATCTGTCCGTGCCGCCGGATCGACGGCGTCATGGGCGGCCGCTCGACCTACGGCATCTGCCTCGGCGCCCTCTCGTGGCGCATCCTCGAGGGACACGTAGACGGCGTGAAGCTCGACGGGCTCGGCGTCGTGCTCGCCTGCCGCTACAGCGACGACGAGGAGGGCTCGCCGTGGAGCTTCGTGCTCTACCTCGACGACCGCGCCGGCGAGGCCCAGCGCGAGGCGCTCGAGGCGATCTTCACCGGCCGACTGGCCGGCTCGCAGGTCGACCATTTTCCGTGGGCGTGGAAGGCCAGTCACCTGCTCGCGGTGCGGCCGGCGGCCATCGAGATCGAGCACGTCCCGGGGCGCGGCTGGTTCCGCGCCGGCCGCTACGTCGAGGTGCGGGTCGGGCACCCGGTCGGCAGCGGAGAGACGGTGACGTGCGTGATCCCGGGCCACGAGCGCACCGGCCGCGAGGTGATCGCCGAGTCACTGGACGTCAGCGACGAGGCGCTCGAGTTCTCGTTCCGCGGTAACTGCGGCTACGAGAGCGACTTCGACTACTCGGGTTAGACCCCGCCGTGGCCGTTCTCGACCACGTGGAGCGCGCGTGCCTCGGGGTGGCGGTGACGGAACCCCGTGACGAGGTCCTCGACCGCGGCGTTGTGCGTGTCCGTCCGAAACGACCCGATCAGCGAGACCTCGATCTCCGAGTCGCTGATGCGAATGGCGACGCAGTCCGCCTGCTGCTCGAAGTACTCGAGCAGCACCTTGACCAGCTCCGAATCGCCGACGTGTACACGCAAGACCTGTTCCTCCTCCCCGGTGAACCCCTCCACCTGAGCTTCATCGATCTGCGCGGGCGGTGAACCACCCGAACGTGGTGACGGTCCGAGCCGTGGGTCGAGTCGCACTTCTACGCGACGTAGGAGAGCGGGCGCTCGAGGATTCCGCGCTCGTACGCGCGGCGCACCGCTTCGGTGCGGCTGGAGACGCCGAGCTTGCGGTAGATGTTCGTCAGGTGGAACTTCACGGTCTGCTCGGCGAGAAACAGGTCCTCGGCGATCGCCGCGTTGGAGGCGCCCGACTCGAGGGCCTCGAGGATCGACCGCTCGCGCTTGCTCAGGCCCGCGTCGTCGGAGGCGCTGCCGCCTGTCGAGGCGATGAGGTCGAGCGGACGGAAGATCGCACCCATGACGACCTGGCGCACCGCCGCCGCGAGGTCGCGCGGGTCGACGTGCTTGAGCACGAACGCAGCGGCCCCCCGCTCGAGGGCGCCGCGAACCAGCGCCGGGTCGTCGATCGCGGAGAGCATCACCACGGCCACGCTCGGGTAGCGCTCGCGCAGCTGCTCGAGAACCGCGAGGCCGTCCATCCCGGGCATCCGCACGTCCAGCAGGACGACGTCGGGGCCGGTCTGGCCGACGAGCGGCACGACCTTGTCGCCGGCGTCGGCTTCAGCGACGAGCAAGATGTCGTCCTCGCGGTCGAGGACCGCGCGAATCGCGTCGAGCATCAGGCGATGGTCGTCCACCGCCAGGACCTTGAGGCGCCGCATGTGCCGCAATCTCCCCTGTTGTTTGGGCTCGCCGAGCCCGTTCTCCCTCGGCACGCACCGTACGGGCGCTGGAGCCATGGCACAAGACCTCGGAGGGTCATCTAGACCTTCCGGTGGCCGGTTCCAGCCGAACGTCTCGCGGGCGCCGGCAGGCGGCGAGCGCCGAGCCTCACTTGCGAGTGTTCGAGATGACCCTTTCGAGGGATACCGGCAACCCGGGAAAGCAGGGAGAGTGAGGTTCGGTAGGAAACTGCGGCGGCGAAAGGAGCCATGCGGCGGCTCAAAGTAGTAGTGGCGGACGACCACGGGTTGATGGTCGAGGCGGTGAGGCTCGCTCTTGCGGAGCGGCCCGAGTTCGAGATCGTGGGTGCCGCCGAGAGCGGCAGCCAGCTGATGCCGGTCGTCGAGCGGACTGCGCCAGACCTCGTCCTGCTCGATTTGCGCATGCCGGGTGTCGACGGCCTCACGTGCGTGCGGCTCCTGCGGGAGCGCAACGCGGCGGTCACGATCGTCGTGCTCTCCGGCGTCGACTCGGACGCGGTTGCCGAAGAGGCGCTGGCGCGCGGGGCGAACGCCTTCATCTCGAAGAGCGTCGACCCGCTGGAGCTCCCTGACGCGCTCCTGGCCGCGATGGACGCGACGGTGAGCGAGCCGATCGGGCGCTCCGAGTCGGATCAGGCGCCGGCCGCGCGCGCCACCGGACTGACCGAGCGTGAGCTCGAGATCCTCCGTGCGCTCGGCGAGGGCCGCTCGAACAAGGAAATCGCGAAGGCCCTCTGGCTTGCCGAGCAGACGGTGAAGTTCCACCTCACCAACATCTACCGCAAGCTGAATGTGAGCAGCCGGACCGAGGCGGTCCACTGGGCCTACAGCCACGGCCTGCTCGCGACGACGCTCGACGTCGACGCGGCGGCGCTGCTTCAGGCCTAGAGCGCCAGGGACGCCTGCGCGCCGTCCAGCCGCGCGCCCCACGCACGTAGAAAGAACGTCACCTCGACCCGCGCCTCCTGCTCGTCCAGCGCGTCCTCGTGCACGACGGCGCAGGTCCAGGGCCCGGTTCGCTCCGCGGTGTAGCCGCTCCCCCGGAACGAGCTGACCAGATCCTCGACGAGCTCGGCCCGGTTCACGTGGACGGTGAGCGGAGTCACGGGCCTAGGGGGCGAGCAGCAGGACGGTCACGATCGCGCCGAACGCGAGAAAGGGCCCGAACGGCATCGTGCGCCCGAGCGCACCGCGGCCGTCACGAACGAGGAGCACCGCAGCCGCGGCCGCACCCGCGAGCGTTCCCAGCACCGCGGCCGGTACGACCGCGCTCCCCAGCATGGCGCCGAGCAGCAAGGCCAGCTTCACGTCTCCCATGCCGAGGCCGCCGGGGAAGGCGAGCGCGAAGGCCAGCAGGAACGCCGCCGCGCCGAGCGCAGCACCGATCCACGCGGCCGAGTGCTCCGGCGCCGTGAACAGACGCGCGGCCAAAACGAGAGCCGCCGCCGGCAGGACGATCCGGTTCGGCAGCCGGCGCGACTCGATGTCGATCAGTGAGAGCACGACCAGTGCCGCGCTCGCAAGGGCCGCGATCTGACCCGCCGCCGTGAAGCCGTAGCGCACGAGCACGGCTGTCGCCAGGGCGGCTGCGAAGAGCGAGCCGAGCGGATGCGCGCGGGTCCAGGCGGCGGCGGTCACTGCGCGAAGGCGAGCCGGTCGCCGACCTCGAGGTGAAGCCGGTCGCACTCGCCCGCTGCGAGCTCCAGCGCCGACCGCGCGCGAAAGCGCGCAGCGGCCCGCCAGGGGCCCATGTGCTTGCGGATCTTGAGCACGGTCAGGTCGCGGTCGAGGAACACGACGTCGATCGGAAAGCGCATGAACCACGTGTGAACCGACCAGGTCGGCTCGATCAGGAGGCCGTGCCCGCTCGGCAGTCCCTTGCGCCCGAGTAGCCCGCGCATGCGCGCAAGCGCCTTGTCGGCTACGTCGCAGCGCTCGCAGACGACGTCGCGTCCGCGCGTCAGAACGATTCTCCGCTCCATCACGGCCGTGACGGTAGCGCCGCGCTCCAGGCGGTCACCTCAACCGGATGGGTGGTTCGAACCAGACTCACGGGCGATCCGGGGCCCACCGTGCCCGCTTAACACTGCTCCCCAAGTGCAAGGGCGATGGTCGCCCTCGCAGGGACAGGGAGGAGAAACACATGCTGGATCGTCTCTTCGCTTGGGCGACCACGCTGAAGCGCGACGAGGGTCAGACCTTCGTCGAGTACGCGCTGATCCTGGCTGTGGTCGTTGTGGCCGTGCTGCTCGCCGTCACGTGGACGGGCCTCGGCACCGCCATCCAGAACGCGATCACGCAGGTCAGCAACGCGATCGGCGCGTAAGCGACCGACCGACAGAGCCTCTGCCAAGACCGGCGGAGGCTCTGTCCGAATCTCACCGATGAACACGACCCGACACCACACACGTTCGAGCCTCAGCAGAGAGGACGGCCAGAGCATGGTCGAGTTCGCCGTGGTCCTGCCGATCATCGTGATGCTCTTCCTGGCGATCTGGCAGTGCGGCGTCGCCTTCCACAAGTACATCGTCTTCACCGACGCAGCGCGGGTCGGCGCGCGCAAGGCCGCGGTCAGCCGGACAGCAGTCGGCGGGCCGTGCGCAGCTGCCAAGACCGCGATTCAGAGCACGGTCTCGGCGTCGCAGTGGACGAACGATCTCCAGAGCGGCGCCCGCATCACCTGCACGCCGGCTTCTCCAGGTTTGGCTGGCACGCAATACACGATTTCGATCGCCGTCCCGTTCACGATCAACGTCTTCATCAGTCGCAGCGGCACGATGACCGCGAGCGCCACGGAGCGGCTCGAGTGAGCGCGCTCTCGACACGGCTGCGCAGCGACTCGGGCCAGGCGATGCTGTTCGTCGTCGTCGCGCTGCTCGGGCTCGTCGGCATGGCTTCGCTCGTCGTCGACGGCGGGTCGTGGTTCCGCACGCAGCGGCAGGTGCAGACCGCGGCAGATTCGGCAGCGCTTGCCGGCGCGCAGGACCTCCCCGTCGACGCGACCGCGAGCACCACCGCGGTTGATTACGCGCAGCGGAACTTCAGCGGCATCGCTGCGCCCACCGTCACGTTCCCGAGCGCGTCCCCGTGTGCGCCGCACTCGTGCATCGACGTCGTTGCCGAGAAACCGGTAGCGGGGATTCTCCTACCGGCGCTCCATGCGACGGCTCGGGCTCACGCTCGGGCGCAGGTGACCGTCCCGCTGAACCTGAAGAACGTGGCGCCGATTGCCGTGAGGGACACCGCCGCGTGCGCCGTCACCAACCCGACCTGCTTCGGCCAAACGGTCACCGTCAGCTTCAACGAGAGCCAGGTCAACACGAGCACGATCGGTCTCATCAACCTCGACTGCAAGTCGGACTCCATGTACGGCTGCGACGGCGGATCGATCGGTGGTAGCGAACTCAAGGACGAGATCACGTGCACACCCTGCTATCCGAACGCGCTGCCGGCCAACAAGTGGTACGGCGTCAAGACTGGTGAGACGGTCGGGCCGGTGCGCCAGGGACTCCAGGACGCGGCCGCCGCGCGGACGGTCTTGTTGTTCCCGGTCTTCGACCAAGTAGCACCCGACGTCAACCATCCCGCGTTCCACGTCATCGGCTGGGCCGCGTTCGTGATCGACGTCGGCGGCGTCACGTGGACGTCGTCCAATCGGCGGCTCGTCGGCCACTTCACGACCTTCATCGCCACCGACGTCGCCTCCGGCGGGTCGATCGGCGGCGCAACCGACTTCGGCGTGCACGTCATCACGCTCACGCAATAGAGACCTGAAAGGAACCTGCTGTGACGAAATCCCGACTTCGAAACCTCGCGCTGCCGATCGGGCTCGCCGTGCTCGCCGCGGTGCTGGTCGGCATCTACGTCATCAGTTACCGCAACAGCGTCAATCACGGCGCGGACCTGGAGAAGGTGCTCGTTGCGGCACGCGACATCCCTGCCGGTACGCCCGGCTCCTCTGTGGCCGGCGGCGGCTACCTGAAGGAGCAGACCGTGCCGAATCGGGCCGTCGTTCCCGGCGCGGTCGTGAGCGGCGCGCCGCTTACCAACCTCGTCGTGGACGGCACGATCTACAAGGGCCAGCAGGTGACGCTGCGCCAGTTCAAGCCGATGGCGCAGGGCGGCATCTTCGCCAGCTTCAACGGCAAGCAGCGCGTCGTCGTCGTGCCGGGCGATCCGAACCAGCTGCTCTCAGGGACGGTCGAGGACGGCGACCACGTCGACGTCGTGGCCAACACCAAGTACACGGTTGGTGGGATCAACAAAGTCACTACCCGCGTCGTCCTCCAGAACCTGCTCGTACTGAAGGCGCCGACCGGCGCGAAGAGCGGCAGCGTTGCGGGCGTGGCGACCAGCTCGGCGACGCTCGTCATGACCGACAAGCAGAGCCAGACGATGCTCTGGGCGCTGAAGAACGCGACCTGGTACCTCGTCCTGCGCCCGACCGCGGGCCCGCGGAACAGCAAGCCGAGCGTCGAGACGCTCCATTCGTTCCTCACTCGCGGCCTCCCGAACAACAACGACACGAAGGCGCAGATCGCCGGCGGCTTCGGAGGGAGCGCAGATGGACAGTAACGGCCACAACGGGATCAAGGGCCTGCGGGTCCTGCTGAGCGGCCCGGCGGCCGACGGCGTCGCCACGATGCTCGCGCACCAGCCGGCGATCTCGCTGGTGCGGCCGACGGGGCTCGCCGAGACGCAGACGTCCGCGGACGTGGCGCTCCACGTGCTCGAGTCCTCTTCCGTCCACAGCGAGCTGCCGCACGCCCGCGAGCTGCGCGTCCCGCTCATCCTCGCCGCCTACGGCGAGCCGAACGGGATCGTCGAGACCGGGCTGGCGGTTGGCGCAGCGGACGTGCTCGTGCTGCCGCAGCCAGCGGAGACGCTCGTCTTCGCCCTTCGCAAGGCCGCCGCGGCTGCGGCGAGCGCGAACGGCGACCGGGGCAAGGTCGTCACCGTGTTCTCGCCCAAGGGCGGGAGCGGCAAGACGGTGCTCGCGACGAACCTCGCGGCGGCAACCGCGCGCTCGGGCGTCGACACGCTGCTGATCGACCTCGATCTCCAGTTCGGAGACTCGGCGCTGACGCTCGCGGTGTCGCCGCGGGCGACGATCGCCGACCTCGCGGCGTCGGCTGGCGACATCGACCTCGAAAAGCTGAAGGCGTTCGTCAGCACGGACTCGCGGACCGGCCTGTCGCTGCTGCCGGCGCCCAAGCGGCCGGAGGAGGCCGACCTCGTCGGCGCGCCTCAGCTCGCGGCCATCCTCGAGGCCGCGCGTAGCGGCTTCGGCGCGGTCGTGATCGACACCGGGCCGCTCTTCGACGCTCCGATGCTCGCGGCGCTGGACCACACCGAGCAGCTGCTCCTCGTCTGCAACCCGGAGGTGACGTCGCTGAAGAACGTCCGCATCGGGCTCGAGACGATCGACCGGCTCGGCTTCCCGCGCGAGCGCGTCTCCCTCGTCGCCAACCGCATCGGCGCCGCCGGCGCGGTCGCGCGCGACGACATCGAGGACGCGCTGGACACGAAGATCGCGTTCGAGCTGCCGGACGACCCGGAGGTGCCGGCGGCGATCAACCGTGCGCTGCCGGTCGTCCTCGCGGACGAGGGCACCAGCTTCTCGCAGGCCGC
>JBEVNN010000082.1:0-9436 GCA_040508095.1 Gaiellaceae bacterium | reverse complement strand
TGGCTGGCGGAGGACGGCCCCGACTCGGCGACGCTATCGATCGGCGATCGCTCCTACACGATGGTCGGAGCGACCCGCCTGGCAACCCCGAGCGGACCAGAGAATGATTCACGATCCCGGAACTCACCGTGGTGACGACCGGTGTCGGAGCGGTGATGATCCGGCTCGGACTCAGGCAGGGGCTGCTCCAGCCCGCAAGGCGCGGCGCAGGTGCCCGTCCTGCGGCCGTCTGATCGACGGCTCCGACTGCAGGCACTGCAGCGGGAACACGCACTGATTGCCGGGATCCCAGCCGGCGCCCTTTCGACGATCGCGGGTCGGGCCAGCACGACAGCGCAACCGGGGGATCGCTCCTTCACGGTGGTCGGGCCCGTGCCAGTCGCGAGTGTCTCGTGATCGAGGCGGTCGCAGGCCGTTCCCCGGTGGACGTGGCTCGGCCCGCGGCACCTTGGCGCGGAATCCACGACAGCTCGCATCGTCGGAAGCTCCTCGGTGGGCTCGCGTTCTGTCTTCTCTCGCTGGGCGCGTGTGTCCTGGTCGCCCGACACCTGAGCGACGCGAGCTGGCCCCTGGAGGGAGCACGCGCCCCTCTGGTCGTTCTCGCCGGATGTTCCTATCTCGGCAGCTTCGGCTTCCGCGCATTCGGATGGCACCAGCTGTTCCCCCGCCGCGAGCGCCCCGACGGCGCGCGGTGTCTTGCGGCTTGCGGGGCGGCCGCTGCGAGCGGGGTGGTGCTGCCCTTCCGGCTCGACTACGTGGTGAAGATCTCCACCTTGCGCGGGCTCGGCGGGGTGACGCTTGGGCTCGAGACGATTGCTGTCTCGATTGTTGCGCTCGGCATGGTCGACGCGGTGGCGATGCTCCCGCTGGCCATCTCCGCCCTGGCGATGTCCGGCCCGGTCCTCCGCGCGCCGCTGATCGTCGTCGTCCTGTTCTGCATCGGCTGCCTGGGAATCCTCACGCTCGGCCAACGGTTGGCTCGGCTCCCACTCGTCTCACGGTCCCACCGCCTCCACGCCGTCTACCGGCGCGTGGCGGACAGCACGCGATTCTCGCGGCCGACGCTCATCGCGGGTCTGCTGCTCCTGGGCTGCTGGACGTCGCGCGCCCTCGGCAGCACCCTGCTGCTGAGTGCCCTCGGCGTCCGATTCTCGCCGACACTCGCGCTAGTCATCCTGTGCATGAGCGGCGCGACGTCGATCCTTCCGATCACGGCCGGCGGAGCCGTCGCCGGGATGGGGACGACCGCGGGCGTGCTGCTCGCGCTCGGCGTCTCAAAGGGTGTGGCGGTCAACTTCTCGCTCGCGTCCGGGCTCATGCTGACCGGCGCCGCGCTCGCCGCGGCCGTGCTCGGACTGAGTGGATCACTTCTCCTCTCATACCGCGGGCGTCGGCCGTTCTCCACCGCGATCCCGGCTTCAGTGCAGGCACTTTCGTGCGTTGTCCCTGCTGACGGCAGGATGGACCGCACGAGTGCCATACGGACGTGATCCCGATTGTGCTCGGCGCCCCGGGCTAGACTCGTTCCGAGGCCAGCAACGATGGCGAGACAGCACCTCATCGGGCTGCTCCTGGCAACGGAAGAGGATTGGCCCACCGCTTTCGAGACCATGCTTTGCCGGATCGGGGCTGTCAGATACCAGGGAGAGACGCATGAGTTCTCGAGCGAGCGGATCATGAACGAGCCGTTCGACCTCCGCTCGGATCCCCGTTACGCGCTGGTGATCGACCGGCTCTCCTGGTGGTACGACGTTCCGCGCGAATGGTTGAAGAAGACGGCGCTGATGAACAACGTGTACCTCCTCAACAACCCGTTTACCTTCCAGGCAATGGAGAAGCACTCAGCCTACTGCGCGATGATGCGGCTCGGCCTCAAGGTGCCCGAGACCTGGCTGATCCCGAACAGGCTGCCACCCGACAACCCGCGCTACGTGCCGATGGCCGAGCTCTACAACCCGGCCTTTGACCTCGACGCGATCGCAGAGCGAATCGGGTACCCCCTCTACATGAAACCGTTCAACGGCGGGACGTGGGTCGGCGTGACGCGAATCGCCAACGGCGATGAGCTCCACCGGAGCTACGACGAATCCGGTGAGCGGCTGATGCACCTCCAGGCAGCCGTGGAGAACTACGAGGTGTTCACTCGGACCCTGTCGATCGGCCCACAGACGATGGTCGTGCGCTTCGAGCCGGGTCAGCACGGGCACTACCGTTACGTCGTCGATCACGAGTTCCTCGCTCCCCAGCTCGAACGCGAGGTGGCGACGATCAGCCGCCTCGTCAACGCATTCTTCCGCTGGGAGCTCAACTCGTGCGAGGTGATCGTGAAGGACGACCAAGCGCAGCCGATCGACTACGCCAACGCCTCACCCGACATGGCGCTGGTCAGCCTCCACTACTACTTTCCGTGGGCAATCAAGGCCCTGACCGCGTGGTGCATCTTTTGCACAGTCACCGGGCGCTCGATGCGAATCAACCAGAACACGCGCGACTACTTCGAGATCGGCGACCGCGCCGACCTCGTCTACGAGGAGAAGCTCGAGCGCTACGGTCAGCTCGCCGATGCGTACTTCCAGGCCGAAGAGTTCGAGGAGTTCCGTAGAACCGTCCTGCCGCACCTCGATGAGCTGATGGTGGAGTACGTCAGTGACCCCGAGTTCGATGATCTGCTCGTCCACTCGATCTGCCTCGAAGTAGAGCCGGAGCGCCATGAGGAAATGATCGAGCGCTGCCGTCGCCTGGTCCGGCAATGGGCAGCGGACCAGCTGGCCGCGAGCGGCGCGCGTTAGCGTCGGCTTGGCAGGGGGCGATCACGTTTCGCCGGGTTCTCGTGAATAGCACCTGAAGACGGCGAGCAGCGCCTCCTTCTGGCTCTCAGAGCGTGGGGTCTGCCCGGATGGCAGCCTCAGTGGCACCCCGGATCGTCACCGACGACGAGTCCGACGCCGCGCATGCGTCCTAACCGCGGCAGACCGGCACTAAGAAACCCGCCGTTTCTAGCGGGTCTCTTAGTCGGGACGGGCGGATTCGAACCGCCGGCCTCCTGCTCCCAAAGCAGGCGCGCTAACCAGGCTGCGCTACGTCCCGATGGGATGAGTGTACTCGCGCACGATCGCGCTTCCTGCGCCGGTTTTCGCTCATTCGCCTGACATTTGTCACGCTTTGCAGGAGGTTTCCGGCCGCGATCTGTGCTTTCATTTCGCCCACTCGTGGCCAGACGAGTACGCACGGGCGTGGCGGCCGTCGCCATCGCCCTCATAGCAGCAGGCAGCGCCGACGCGGCAGAGACCGCGAGTTTGACTCGCTCCGAGTCGGCTCTACTCACGGTGATGAACCAGGTACGCATCGCGCACGGTCTGCGCCCGCTCAGGGCCGACGCGAGGCTCGAAGGCGCGGCACGCAACCACTCACGCCGCATGCTCCGGACGGGCACGTTCACGCACGGCGCGTTCACCACGCGCATCCGGCGCGCGGGCGTGCGCGCGCCGCGCCTCGGCGAGAACCTCGCGTGGAGCTCGGGCCTCGCCAGCGCGCGCGCGATCGTGGAGCTGTGGCTCGCGAGCCCGTCGCACCGCGCCAACCTGCTGCGCCCCGGCTACCGGCTCGTCGGCGTCGGCGCGCTCACGGGCTGCTTCAACGGCCAGCGACACACGCTGATGGTCACGACCGACTTTGCGGGGCGGTAGCGGGAAACCCTTACTCGTCCCGCCGCGGCGGGTCGAGCAGGTCGCGTAGCTCGGCGATCTTCTCGCGGCGCAGCTCCTCGCGCTCGCCGCGGTCGACGCGGGCGATCAGGTCGCGCACGAGCGGCGCGAGCTCGACGGGGTTGAACGGCTTCGTGACGTAGTCGATGCCGCCGAGGTCGAGGCCGCGAGCCCGGTCACGGGCCTCGGCGCGGGCCGTCAGGAAGACGATCGGGATCGAGCTCGTGGCGTCGCCGTCGATCAGCTCCTCCGCGACCTGCCAGCCGTCGAGCCCCGGCATCATCACGTCGAGGAGGATCACGTCGGGCTCCTCGTTGCGCGCCTTCTCGAGGCCCGTCGGGCCGTCGCTCGCCTCGAGCACGTCCATCCCCTCCGCCTCCAGGTTGACCCGGCAGAGCAGGCGGATCGGAGCTTCGTCGTCGATTACCAGCACCCGCGTCATCGGCCCTCTTTTCGCATCAGTCGCGCATACCCATTCGAGAAGCTGTTCATTCTCGCTCGCTCAGGACCGGCGGCGCCGCGGAAAGCGGCAGCGAGAACGTGAACGTCGACCCCTCGCCTTCGCGCGAGTCGACCCAGATGCGCCCGCGCATCGCGTCGAGCAGCTCCTTGGCGATGAAGAGCCCGAGCCCCGTACCGCCGCTGGCGAGGTCACGTCCACCGCTCTCGGCGCGGTAGAACTTGGCGAAGATCCGCGTCTGCTGGGCCTGCGGGATCCCGATCCCCTGGTCCTCGACGCTCACCTCGACGGCGTCGTCGTGGCGGCGCGCGGCCACTCGGACGACGCCCCCGCCCGGCGAGTACTTGACGGCGTTCTCGACGAGGTCCATCACGATCTGGCGCAGCTTGTCCCGGTCGGCGTCCACGGTCAGCGGCTCCGGCGGCAGTTCGACCTCGAGCTGGTGGTCGTCAAGCTTCAGCGACTGCTTCGCGGCCGAGACGACCTCCGAGACGACGGCGCCGACGTCGGTCGGCGAGAGCTGCACCTGCAGATCCCCCGAGTCGAGCCGCGCCACGGAGAGCAGGCGGTCGACGATCGCGGTCAGCCGTCCGGCCTCCGAGGCGATGTAGCTCAGGAACGTCCCCCGCTCCTCCTCGCCGAAGAGAACGTCGTCGCGTAGCAGCGTCTCGGCGAAGCCGTAGATCGAGGTCAACGGCGAGCGCAGCTCGCGCGAGACGTTCGAGACGAACTCCGACTTCATCTGCTCGACGACCCGCTCGGCGGAGATGTCGCGGAAGGCGAAGATGCGCCCGGCGATGGCGCCTGCCGGATCGCGCATCACTGCTTCCGTGAGCGACAGCCAGATCTCCTCGCCCCCGCGGCGGAGCGAGACGAGCCGCTCGCCCGCGGGAACGTCGTCGCCCGACTGCAGGTCGCGTTGCAGCACCTCCCCGGGCGGCCGGCCGAGCGCCTCCTCCGCGGGCACGCCCGTGATCCGCTCGGCCGCTGCGTTCCAGAGGACGACATCCCCCTCGCGGTCGACGGCCACGATCCCGTCGGCGATGTTGGCGAGGATCGCCACGCTGCGCTCCTTCTCGAGCGCGACGCTCTGGTAGAGCTCGGCGCTGGAGAGCGCGGCCGACGCGTTCCCGGCAAACGCCGCCAGCGCTTCGACTTCCTCCTCGCGCCATCGGCGCGGGGTACGGCCGTAGACCGAGAGCACGCCGAGCACCGATCCCTCGGCACCGACGAGCGGCACCGCCACGCAGGACGCGTAGCCGGCGGCGAGCATCGGGTCGGCCTGGAGCAGCCGCTGGTCGTCGCGCGCATCCGGGACCGCGACCGGCGAGCGCGACTGCGCCGCGTCCCCTGCGAGCCGAGCCGTCGACGGCATGCGCGAGTCGAGCATCGTGGCCGTTTCCTCGCCCACTCCCGCGGCCGCGACGAGCTCGTCGCCCTCGAGCAGCCGGATGACCGCGGCGTCGGCGTCGAGCAGCATCGGTGCCTGCTGAACGACCTCGTCGAGCACCGCGGCAGGGTCGAGCTCGGTCGCGAGCCGCGACCCTGTGCGCGCGAGCTGCTGCGCGAGCGCCCGGGAGCGTCGCTCTGCCTCGAACAGCTCGCTCCGCTCGAGCGCCCCGCGCGCCGCCCCCGCGAGGTTGCGCGCGAGCTCGAGGTCGTCGTCGGTGAAGCGCCGCTCCTCGTCGAAGAAGACGAGCACGAGCGCGCCTTCCTCGCTGCGCGGCGACTCGACCGGCACCGCGAGGAGCGCCGAGTAGCCCGACTCGCGGGACACGGCGCGCCACTCTTCGTCGAAGCGGTCATCGTCGGCAAACTGCGGCGCGGCCAGCACGCGGCCTCCGCGCGCGGCCGTCCGCAGCGGGCCGGAGGGGTCGCCCAGGCCGTTCTCCAGGAACCGCACCAGCAGGCCGGGGAGCCCGTGCAGCCCCGCGAGCCGGAGGTCGTCGCCGGCGGGCATCAGCACCGCGGCGCTGCCGCCGCCGAGCGCGTCCGACGCGGCCTGTGCCAGCGCGTCGAAGGTCTCCTTCAGCGAGATCGGCTCCCCGAGCACGGAGGCGATGCGGTAGAAGCCACGCTGGATCTGAGCCTGGCGCGAGCGGTCGGCGAAGCTCTCGGCGTTGCGAAGCGACAGCGCGGCCAGGTTCGCGAACGCCTCCAGCAGCCCGGAGTCGGCCTGGGTGAAGCGGCGCGCGCGATCCCGCGACCCGACGCCGAGGATGCCCATCACCTCGCCCGACCAGCGCATCGGCGCGACGATCGCGCCGCGGAGGCCTTCGTAGGCCGGGTGAGGAACCGCGTCCGGGAGCGCGCCGTGGTCGTCCGAGAGCACGGGGCGCCCGCGTGCGATCGCCCGGCCTGCGAGGCCGCGCTCGGCGGAGAACTCGAAGCCCACAACGCCTTCGCGAAGCCCGTGGACAGCCGCGCAGCGGAGCAGGCCGGTGTCGGGGTCGTAGAGGTAGCAATCGACTGTGTCCGCGTCGAGCAGCGCCGCGACCTCGTCGACGAGCCGCTGCAGGACCGTTTCGAGCTCGAGCTCGCTCGTCACGGTCTGGGCGGCCTTCAGCAGTGCCGTCTGCTCGCCCAGCCGCCGCTCGTTCTCGTCCAGCAGGCGCGCCGTGTGCAACGCGAGCCCGATCTCGCGCGCCACCGCTTCGGCCAGCTGGACGTCCGCCGGAGCCCACGACCCCGGCTCGGGCCGGTGCAGGCCGAGCACCCCGATCATCCGGTCGAAGACGATGATCGGCGTCCCCAGAGCAGACCGCGTGCCCAGGCGGGTCAGCGTTTCCACGCTGCCGAGCGACGGGTCGATCAGCTCGGGCGCGTCGAGCACGTCCGCGATCGCGACCGTGCGCCGCTCGCGCGCCGCGAGGTTCGAGACCGGCAGGCCGGACGATGCCAGTCCGAGTGGCTTGAGCCCCTCGGCCCACCACTCGGCGCGGACCGGCAGCGCGTCGGACTGCTCGGCGAGCCTGATGAAGCAGCGCGTCGCGCCGAGGGCGCGGCCGGTCTCGGTCACGGCGACGCGCGTGACCGCGTCGAGGTCGTGTACCGAGCGGACGCGGCGCGAGATCTTCGCCACGAGCCGCTCTCGCGCGAGGGCCTGGTCGAGCGCCGAGGCCGAGCGGGTGCGGTCCAGCGCGATCGCGGCCTCCCCCGCGAGCGCCTCCATGAGGCGTACATCCTCCGGCGGGAACGCACGCCGCTCGCGCGTGGTCGCGGCGACGAGCACGCCGATCACGCGCTCCTCCACGATCAGCGGGACGAAGGCCGCGCTCTTCCCCTTGACCGCGCGCGCCAGGCGCGGGTTCACCAGCGGCGAGGACTCGACGTCGTAAACCGTCACGGGCGCCGCCTCGAAGAACGCGCTCGCGATCCCCGACGGCTCGTTGTGCAGGTGGACGCGCATCTCGCTCCACCACGCGATGTCTTCGCCGCCCGAGCGCGCGACCAGTCCCGTCGCCTCGTCCTCGTCCGCCGTGACGAGCGCCAGCGCGGTGAAGTCGGTGCCGAGCAGGGACTCGACCTTGTCGAGCAGCGTCCGTGCCGCCTCGACCGGGTCCTGGGATCGCGCAAGCGCGTTCACGATCTGCGCCACCGCGTCCAGCTCGCGGTCGCGGACGCTGACGAGCTCCTCGGCTTCCCTGGCGCGCGGCCCGCTCATCACGACGACGGCGGGCTCGCTCCAGCGGCGCAGGAAGATCAGTGCAGGGATGAGCGCGATCACGATCGCCACGAACGGCGGCCAGACGTGACCTCCGATCGGGGAGCGGTCGTGGAGGACCACCGCGCCGAAGATCGCGGCCGGGATGGCGATCCCGGGGAAGATCGAGGCGAGCGCGACGTCCGTCACTGCCACCCGGCGCCGCTCGCGCCACAGCGTCGGGGCCAGCAACGCCGCCACCATCAGGTACGCGCCCGACAGGACGAACAGGGGCACGGCGTTGAAGTAGACAGCTTGGTCTTCGGAGCTCACTGGGCGCCTCCGATGATACGGAGGGCCTCTGGCGGCGTCGACCGGAAATCCCGCGCAGACGGCGCGTTTCCTCCTTTGAAAGATGGGCCGGTCGGCCTATTGGAATCCCGCGGCGCGGCGACTAGCGTCCTGAGCACTGGGCGATGCGAGCCGCGGAGCTCTGTACCTGGCCTTGAGACCCGCGGCGAGCAATGGGGAGAGCCCGTCGCCACCACCCCCCGAGCGGCGGGCTCCCTCCGATCCTTGGAGAGTCAACCCGCGCGTTCGGCGCTGCGCAGTCCGCGCAGGGCCCAGAGCGAGAAGAACAGCACGAGGCAGAGCGCCGTCCCGTAGGCGAGCGCGACCTCCGTCGGCTCGCCGGAGATGAAGCCGCGCGACGCCTCGAGCACGCGCGTCACCGGGTTCACCGTGGCGACCGAGTGGATCCAGCCCTGCAGCAGCGCGAGCGGCACGTACACGGGCGCGAAGAAGAGCACGAGGAAGACGGGCAGCTGCATGATCGGCCCCGCCTGCATCGTGCGCAGCCGCATCGCGACCCCGGCCGACCAGAGGACGGCCGCGCCGTTGAGGAGCAACGCGAGCGTGTACATGCCGAACAGGTCGACCCCGTTCCCGTCGACACGCATGCCAACGATCAGCGCGACTGCCGTGAGGAAGGACGCGGTCACCAGCCAGCGGCCGCACGCGGCGAGCGCGTAGCCGAAGACGATGCCGGTGCGGTTCGGCGCCGCGAGCAGGAGCCGCCGGGCGAAGCCGCTCTCGAAGTCGCGCGCGATCCCGAACCCGGTGAAGACGCCTCCGAAGACCGCCGACTGCAACAGCACGAAGGCGAACTGGAAGGCCGTGTATCCGCTGGGGAACTCGAAGCCGGGCAGCTTGTCGATCCGCGAGAGCCCGCCGGCGAAGGCGGTGAAGAAGAAGAGCGGGAAAATCAGCGACGGCAGCAGCAGCGACGGGTTCGTCAGCACGTTGTGCAACGTCCGCCAGGCGACGGCCCTTGCAACCGCGAGCGTCCTCATGAACGCGCCATCCTCACGCGGAGCGCCCAGCTCGCAGCCGCCATCGCGACCAGGGCGATCGACGCAGCGATCCCGAACCCGAGCGCCAGCGCCTCGGCGTCCCAGCCCGTGATGATCAGGCTGCGCACGCACTCCAGCAGGTACGAGACCGGGTTCGCGGTCGCGAGGTCGCGGAACCACGTCGCCTCGATCAGGTTCCGCGGGATGTTCATCGACGAGATGAACAGGAAGACGAAGAAGACCGGGAACAGGCTCTGAACGGCCTCGCCCGAACCGG
>JBEVNN010000060.1:0-5400 GCA_040508095.1 Gaiellaceae bacterium | reverse complement strand
AGGCGATGCTCGTCTTTCGAGTAGACCGAGCTGGTCACGCGCAGCTCGACCTCCCCTTTCGGGACGCGGTCGTACATCAGGTTGACGTTCGGGTCGAGCTCGGGCTCGGCCATGTCGAGCGGCTCGACGCTCGGGACGACCAGCACGTCCTCCACGCCGACGTCCCACTGCGGGTTCTCCTCGGGCTGCTGGCCGGCCGGGAGGTAGGCGTACTCCCGCACCCGCTCGAGCCCGTCGAGTGTCTCCGCGGTGCAGAAGAGCGAAACCCCGCCGTTTGCGTCCTCGCCGACCAGCTCCAGCGAGACGAGTCGCGCCTCCTCGTGCTGCCGCTTCGGCTGCACAACGAGGTGCGTCACGCGCCTGCCGGGTCCGTCGACGACGATGTCGGCGAGCTCGCGGACAGCGCCGTCGGAGCAGCGAACGGTGGTTCCGAGCGCGAGGTTCATGCCGGTGCGGTTCTCACATCCCGTGTGTCCGCTGGCGCCGGTCGTAGAAGTAGCCGTACGCGAGGGCGATGACGCCGAAGAGGATCAGCGCGCCGAGGAATCCCCACCTGTACCAGGCGGCGCCGATCAGCAGGAAGAGCAGCAGTCCGCCGATGCCGACCGCCAGCGAGACGCCGATCACCCACAGCCAGAACTTCCAACCCAGCTCGTCCATGCCGCTCCCTTCCGAAAACGTCAGCTAGCGCCCAGCCTCGACCGCCTGTCCACGCGCGGCATCGCCCGGACCGGATGAAACGTCCAGCGCACCCGGCGGTCTGCGCCGACGGATCGTGAAGGCCGCTCCCAGGCCGAGGATGAGGGTCGGGACGGCCGTCAGGAAGCGATAGACCAGCACCGCCGCGACGACTCCCGCGTTGTTTCCGCCGAAGCCGACGAGGGTTCCCGTCAGCGCGAGCTCGACGACGCCGATCCCGCCGGGAGTGATGGGAATCGATCCGACCAGACGCGCCAGCGACCAGGCGGCAAAGGCTTCGACGAGGTTCACCTCGGACGCCGGGACGTCCAGCACTCGCAGCGATGTCAGAAACAGCAGGAAGACCGTCAGCTGGCCGGCGAGCGAGGCGAGGGTGAGGAGGTGCCAGCGCCGCTCGAGCAGGTCGCCCGCCTCGGCACGGAAGCGCTCGAAGCTCTTGCCGCTCCAGCCGACGGGACCGCGCCTGATCTTGGCGAGCGCCCAGTTCGCGATCCGGGCGGCGACGTTGCCGATGTCCTCGGCGAGGCGCGCGCTGAGCAGGATCAGCGCGAAGCCCGCGACGACCACGCCCAGGATCGCGACGCCGACGAACGCGATCGTCGCGAGCGCGGCCGTGCTCTCGCCGGTGATCGCGAGCAGGAAGACCGCGACGATCGGGAACGTGAGGTTCAGGAACTGGTTCCAGAGGCCGGTCAACGTGATCGCGCGCGCCACGCCGTTCGACGAGAAGCCCCAGCTGCGGAGGATGCCGTACGACCCGGCGACGCCGGCCGCGATCCCTCCGGGAACGACGATCGAGAGTGCGGTGGAAGCCTGCGTGACCGTGAAAGCCTGGAAGAACGTGAGCCCAGGGAGCGCGACCATCCACGGCGGCGCGAACGTGACGAGGTTGACCGCCGTCGCGCCGAGCAGGGCGAGGATCTGCAGCCACGAGAGCTGCTTGACCACGCCCCAGACCTCGCCGTAGTTCGCGATCGTCGGCAGGAAGTAGACGAAGGTCGCGATGATGATCGCGGCGCTCGCCGCGACGAGCAGAACGCGCTTGACCACCGGGCGGGAGAGGCGCCTCACAGCGTTCCGCTTTCGGCCGTGCCCACGTCGAGCCGCTCGCCCGGAGCCAGGATCCGCACGTCCACGTCGGGCGCGAGCTCGCGGGCCAGGCGCTCGAAGCGGGCGGGCGGCTCGTTCAGCACCGCCGCGTCGCGGCTCATGCCGATGCGCCGGTACGTGCCCCAGTGGATCGGGACGGCGAGCCGGGGGCGGAGCAGGCGAAGCGCCTCGGCCGCGCCTTGGGGGTCGAGGTGCCCGCGCCCGACGCGCGGGCCCCAGCCCCAGATCGGCAGCAGTGCGACGTCCAGCGGTGCGAGCTCGCGCATCGCCTCGAACACGTCCGTGTCACCGGCGAAGTAGAGGCGCGCCGGCGCCGAGATCAGGTAGCCGAGCGACGCCGTCGCCGGCTGGCGCAGGCTGCGGCGGGCGTGGTGGACGGCGTGCGTGGCGCGAACGGTGAGCCCGCCGATCTCGAGCTCCTCGCCCTCGTCGAGCTCGACGACCGGGCCGAAGCCGCGGGGCTCCAGAAACCGCCGGCACCCCGGCGGCACGACGTACTGACGCGCCCGAACGAGCTTGAGTGACGGTACGTGCAGGTGGTCGTAGTGCGCGTGGGAGATCAGGACGGCGTCGAGCTCGTCGGCGAGCGGTTCGGCCGCGGGCGCGACCCGGAAGACGTGGCCGAGCCGTCGCCGTAGCAGCGGGTCCGTCAGGAGCCGGACGCCGGCCACCTCCAGGAGAACCGTGCTATGTCCGACCCAGGTGACGCTCAGCCGCTCAGCTTCTGGCACGAATCCGAGCTGTTGAACGCCTTCTTCCACGTGTCGTCGCTTTGCAGTGCCTTCAGCTGTGTTGACGTGTTCTGCAGATCTTGACTCATCGCCTGCACGGAGCTTGCAACGGCGGTGATCGCGAACGAGACGTCGTTGCCCGACGTCTTCGCAAGCGCGTCGCGGATCGCCTCGAGGTTCTTGTTCAGGTCGTCCCCGAGCTGGTTGAGCGCCGACTTCGCCTTGTCGACCGTCTCGGTCGGGGGCTTGCCGAGCGAGTCCAGGTCGTCGCGCAGCTGCTTGTTCGCGTCGGCGACGCCGTCGGCGGTCTCCTCGAGCGTCGACTTCGAGAGGTCTCCCTTCGAGACCTTCTCGCCGGCAGCCACCACGTTGTTCTGCCAGTCGGTGAGCGCGCTGCACATGCCGTCGGCCCAGTCCTCTGTCTGCGATTGCGTGTCGTTGCCGGAGCCGCAGCCCGCGGCTGCGACGGCGAGAACGATCGCGCACGCGACGGCAACCAGCCTCGAGATCGTCATGCCGGCACCTCCTGTTGGGTAGGCGCCGGGAACTCACGCATGGTCTGGCGCCGGAGCACTTCCACGCCCGCGTACGCGAAGGCGAAGAGGATCAGCAGCGGGAAGATCCGCTGGGCGTCGGTCGGCCCCGCGAGCAGGATGAGGAACAGCACGAGCGAGACGAGGCCGTAGAGGACGACCGGATGGTCGCGCATCGTCGGCGCCGACACGCGCCGGACCCACCTTGCCGCGCGCGACGGGCCCGCGATCACGGCGGCGAAGATGATCACGATGCCGTAGATGACGGCGTTGACGCCGACGTTCCTGAGCAACGCCGTCTCGATCGCCCAGACTGCGTTGACAGCACCCTTGGCGTCCGGATTCCCGGTGAGGGCGTCGACGAGGTAGTTGCCGGCGAAGCGGCGCACGACCAGCACGAGCAGGCCGACGACGAGCACGCTGATCCCGACGCCCAGCAGCAACTTCCGGCGCTCCCGGGCGAGGTAGATCGCGGCGGCGTAGAGCGCGATCACGAGGAAAAACAGGAAGTAGCTGAGGACCTTGATCACCTTCACGCCGTTGCGGGCGGTCTCGAGCTGGTTGCCTTTCATGATCACAATCTGCCCTGCGTTCTCGGGGAGCCGTCCCTCGAGCCTCCCGCCGATCCCGAGCTCGTCGGCTAAGCGCCGGACAATCGGCTTCAGGTCGAGCACAACGTTGCCGTTCGTCGACTTGAGGGCGCTGTCCTTCCCGTCTAGGAGGGCTATGAACTGCTTGTGGGCGCGCCGGTTCGCCTGCTTCCAGAGCTCCTGCACGCGCGGCCGCGCGAGGAGGTTGTCGAGGGTGCGCGTGGCGCCCTGCTGGAGCGCGACGGCGAGCGCCGGCGCGAGCGGGTCGAACTGCGGCGGCAGGCGCTGCTGGAGGCGCTTCGACACGTCGGCGTTCGCGAAGGCCTGGTTCACGATGTAGACCGAGAGCGCAGAGCGGATCTGGTCGTTCTCGAGCAGTTGCGCGCTCGCGTTCGTCCAGTTGTCCGTGCTCAGCGCCTGACGCTTGACCCACACGTTCAGCGCCGCCACGAGCCCGATGACCGCGGCGATGACGACGAGCGTCCACGGCACCCAGGAACGCCAGGCGAGGCGTTCGCGCCTCCCTGCGGCGGGAGCCGTGGCGACGTTCGTCTCGCCCACGACGCCAGCGTCGCGCTGCATCGCGTCGGGTTCATCACCCGGACTGGGTGACGCGGGCTGTGCGCGTCGATTCCTGCCACGACCGATTTTGATGTGTGTCCGCACTGTCCGTATCCTGTTTGCGTGCCTTCACATACCGCGGCAGGGGAAGCTGCGGAGCGTTGCGGGTGACTCCTCCACTCGACGAGGCGAGGGCGGTGTCCAGGCGGAAGCTGGTACCGGCGCGCTCGGCCTTCGACTTCCTCGAATCGAAGATCCAGGTCCCGCCGCTACGGGCGGGAACGGTCTCGCGTACGGCGCTCGTGAACCGACTGCGGGCGACGACGTCGGTCGCGGCCACCACCGTCGTTGCTCCGGCCGGCTATGGGAAGACAACTGTCCTCGCGCAGTGGGCGGCGCGCGACAGCCGCCCCTTTGCGTGGGTCACGCTCGACGAGCGCGACAACGATCCGATCGTGCTGCTGCGGCACATCGCCGCCGCCCTCGAGGTCGACGAGCCGCTCGAAGCCCGCCTCGTCGACGCGCTCGAGAAGCCCGGCGCGTCGATCTGGACGAAAGCGCTGCCGCGCCTGGCGAACCAGCTCTTCGAGCGCAGCCCGAACGTTCTCGTCCTGGACGACTTCAACCTGCTGCGCTCGCGGGCGTCGATCGAGGCGGTTGCTGCGCTCGTCGACGCCGAAGCAGAGCGTTCGATGCTCGTACTCGCGGGGCGGACCTTTCCGCGGCTGCCGCTGGCGCAGCTGCGCGCGAGCGGGCGACTGCTGGAGCTTGGCCCGGCCGATCTCGCGATGACGAAGCGGGAGGGGGAGCTGCTGCTCCGCCAGTCCGGCGTCCGCCTCCGCGCCGAGCGGGTCGCGGAGCTTGTCGAGCAGTGTGAAGGCTGGCCCGCTGCGCTCTACCTCGCCGCCCTCTCCATTCGCGACGGAGAAGCCAACGGCGGCGCCGAGGTCGTGCCCCTCTCGGGCGACGACCGCTACCTCACCGACTACTTCCGCTCCGAGTACCTGGCTCGACTGCGCCCCGGCCCGCTGCGGTTTCTTCGGCGCACGTCGCTGCTCGAGCGCATGTCCGGCCCGTTGTGCGACGCGATGCTGGAGGACGAGGGATCGGCGCAGGAGCTGGAGAAGATCGAGCGCGCGAACCTCTTCCTCGTGCCGCTGGACAACCGGCGCGAGT
>JBEVNN010000277.1:0-5181 GCA_040508095.1 Gaiellaceae bacterium | reverse complement strand
GCCGACCTGCGCGACGGGCTCGAACTGGCGCGCGAGGCGGTCGACTCGGGGGCGGCGGCAGCGCGGCTCGAGGAGCTCATCGCCTTCTCGCGCGCCGCCGAGGTGCGCGCGTGAGCCGATTCCGCGACGCGCTCGCCGGCGACGGGCTGGCCGCGATCGCCGAGGTCAAGCGGCGCTCGCCGTCGGCCGGCGACCTGCGTCCCGACGCCGACCCGGCGCCGCTGGCGGCCTCGTTCGAGCGCGCGGGCGCGGCCGCGGTCTCGATCCTGGTCGACGAGCGCTTCTCCGGATCTCCCGCGGATCTCGCCGCTGCGAGATCCGCTAGCAGCTTGCCGTTGCTCGCCAAGGGGTTCTTCTCCGAGCGCGGCGAGCTCGAAGAGTTGCGAGCACTCGGCGCGGATGCGGTGTTGCTGTTGCTGCGCGATCTCGACGACGGCCGCATGCGTGAACTGCTCGGCGTGGCCAGGGAGCTGGGGCTCGACGTCCTCGTCGAAGCGCACGACGCGGAGGAGTTGCGTCGCGCGGTCGAGCTGGACGCCGCGGTGATCGGGATCAATGCGCGCGACCTCTCCACGTTCGAGATCGACCGCCGCGCGCAACTGGAGCTCGTCGAGGCGGCACCGCGGGACCGCGTCGTCGTCGCCGAGAGCGCGATCGGCGCTCGCGCACACGCGGCCGAGGCGGAGCTCGCCGGGGCCGATGCGGTACTCGTCGGCTCGACGTTGATGCGGGCTTCGGACCCCGCCGCGAAGCTCGAGGAGCTGATCGCGCGACCGCTGGTCAAGGTCTGCGGGCTGACGCAGGCGGAAGACGTCGCCGTCGCCGCGGAGGCCGGAGCCGACCTGGCCGGCTTCGTGCTCGCGAGGGAGACACCGCGGCGGGCGCCGGCCATCCTGCCGGTCCCCGACACGATGCTGTCGGTGGCGGTGCATGTCGGCGAGATCACCGACGACGGCGCCGACCTCGTCCAGCTCTACGCGCGTGAGAACGGTCACCGGGCGCGCGAGGGCGTCCTCCTGAGGCGCGGGCGCGAAGTTGCGCGGGTCGTCGACCGTGAATGGGCCGAGGACGATCCCGAGCACCTGGAGCGGGCCGAGGCCACCGATGGCCGGGTCGTGCTAGCGGGCGGCCTCTCGCCGGAGAACGTGCGGGAGGCGATCGAACGTGTGCGGCCGTGGGCGGTCGACGCGAGCTCGAGCCTCGAGAGCGAGCCCGGGGTCAAGGATCACGCGCGCGTGCGTGCGTACGTGGAGGCCGCGAGGTGCAGCTGACCTACGGCGAATACGGCGGCCGCTTCGTGCCCGAGACGCTGATCCCGGCGCTGGACGAGCTCGAGGCGGGGTGGCGCGAGGCACGCGACGACCCTCGCTACCACGAGGAGCTGGAGGCGCTCGGCCGCACCTATGCCGGGCGGCCGACGCCACTCACGCTCGCGGAGCGCTTCGCGCCCGGGAAGCGGCTCTACCTGAAGCGGGAGGACCTGCTGCACACCGGCGCCCACAAGCTCAACAACGCTCTGGGCCAGGCGCTGCTCGCGGTGCGGCTCGGCAAGCAGCGAATCGTCGCCGAGACCGGCGCGGGCCAGCACGGTGTCGCCGCGGCGACGGTCTGCGCGCGGTTCGGGCTCGACTGCGTCGTCTACATGGGCTCCGAGGACATGCGCCGGCAGCGGCCGAATCTCGAGCGGATGGCGCTGCTCGGCGCAGAGGTGCGGGCGGTCGAGTTCGGGACGCGGACGCTCAAGGAGGCCACGAGCGAGGCGATCCGCGACTGGATCACGAACGTCGAGGACACGCACTACCTGATCGGCTCGTGCGTCGGGCCTGCGCCGTACCCGGAGATCGTCCGCGAGCTCCAGGCGGTGATCGGGCGCGAGGCCCGCGCGCAGATGCTCGAGGCCGAGGGGCGGCTGCCGGAGGTCGCGCTGGCCTGCGTCGGGGGCGGCTCGAACGCGATCGGGCTCTTCTCGGGGTTCGTCGACGATCTCGACGTGCGACTCGTCGGCGTCGAGGCCGGCGGTGCGGCCAGCCTCGGCTCCGGGCGGCCCGCCGTGCTGCACGGGTCGCGGTCGTCGGTGCTCGCGGACGAGGACGGGCAGGTGCTGGACGCCGAGTCGATCTCCGCCGGGCTCGACTACCCCGGGGTCGGCCCGGAGCACGCGTTCCTGCGCGACAGCGGGCGCGCCCAGTACGTGGGCACCAGCGACGAGGAGGCGCTGGCCGCGTTCAGGCGGCTCGCGCGGACGGAGGGCATTCTCCCCGCGCTCGAGCCGGCCCATGCGCTGGCCCGCGTGGCGGAGCTGGACGAAGAGCTTGTACTCGTGTGCCTCTCGGGCCGCGGCGACAAGGACCTGGCGGAGGTGGTGGATCGGTGAGCACGCAGCGGCAAGCCGCGGGACCCATCCCCAGCCCCCACCCACCCGGGGAAATCGACGGTAGCGGGGAAATGCGCACGGATGTTTCACGGGGGCGTGACAAATCTGTGCCGGTTCGTCCCGCAGCGCTCGCCGTCTACCTGATGTGCGGGCCCGAGACCCCTGCGCTCGCGGAGGCGGCGGTCGAAGGCGGGGCCGACCTCGTCGAGCTCGGGTTTCCGTTCTCCGACCCGCTCGCCGACGGGCCCGTGATCCGGCGCGCGGCCGAGCGCGCGCTCTCCCAGGGCATGCGCACCGCCGCGTGCCTCGAGTGCCTCGCCGAGACGCGCACCCGGCTACCGCACATACCGCTCGTGCCGATGACCTACGCGTCGCTCCTCGAGGCGCACGGGTGGGAGCGCTTCGCAGACGACGCGCAGGCCGCAGGCGCCACCAGCCTGATCGTCGCCGACCTTCCGGCCGGGGAACGGCCCGGGCTGCGCCGGGTGCAGCTCGTCGCTCCGACCTCGACCGACGAGCGGATCCGGCTCGCCGCCGAGTCCACCGACGGCTGGCTCTACCTCGTCACGCTGACCGGGACGACCGGCGCCCGCGACGCGCTCTCCCCCGCGCTAGCCGGGCTCGTCGATCGTGCGCGCGCAACGACCGAGCTCCCGCTCTACGCCGGATTCGGGATCTCGACGCCGGAGCACGCGCGCGCTGCCGCAGCGCTCGCAGACGGGATCGTGGTCGGCTCTCGGGCGGTAGAGGTCGCCGAGGACGGGCCCGGGGCGCTCGCCGAGTACGTCCACTCGCTCCGCGACGCGCTCGACACGGCCTGACTCACGAGCCGGGGACGAGCACCAGCGAACCGCGCACGCGTCCGGTGCGCAGCCGCTCCAGCGCGTCGTTCGCCTCCGAGAGCGGAAGGGTCTCGACGTCGGCCCGCACGGGCACGCGCGGCGCGAGCTCGAGGAACTCGCGCCCGTCCACACGGGTCAGGTTGGCCACCGACCGCACCGACCGCTCGCCCCACAGCAGCTCGTACGGGAACCCGGGGATGTCGCTCATGTGAATCCCGGCGGCGACGACCGTCCCTCCCTTCGCGAGGACGCGCAACGCCGCCGGCACGAGCTCACCGGCCGGCGCGAACAGGATCGCCGCATCGAGCTCCTCGGGCGGACGCTCGTCCGAGCCTCCCGCCCACACGGCGCCGAGCTGGCGGGCGAACACCTGCGACCCCTCGTCGCCGGGCCGCGTGAACGCGAACACGCGCCTCCCCTGCCAGCGCGCGACCTGCGCGACGAGGTGGGCCGAGGAACCGAAACCGTAGAGCCCGATCCGCTCACCGTCGCCGGCGAGGCGAAGCGCGCGGTAGCCGATCAGGCCGGCGCAGAGCAGCGGTGCGGCGCGCACGTCGTCGTAGGCGCGCGGAATCGCGAGGCAGAAGCGCAGGTCCGCAACCACCCACTCGGCGTAGCCCCCGTCGAGTGTGTAGCCGGTGAAGCGGGCGAGGTCGCAGAGATTCTCGCGGCCACTCGTGCAGTAGCGGCACTCGCCGCACGCCCAGCCGAGCCACGGGACGCCGAGGCGGCGGCCCTCGCGCGTCACGCCCACGACCTGATGCCCCGGGACGAGCGGCAGCTTCGGGTCGGGCAGCTCGCCGTCGACCACGTGGAGATCCGTCCGGCAGACACCGCACGCTCGGACACGAAGCAGGACCTGCCCCGGGCCCGCCTTCGGCTCGGGCAGCTCGCGCTCGACGAGCGGTCGACCGGGCGCCTCCAGCACCATCGCACGCATCGCCTGGCACCCTACGGGCCCGTGACCGCCAAGATGACGGTGCTGGTCGACGCGCGCAACGTGCTCCGCTCGCAGTGGCCGAACCTTCCCGAGGAGGAGCTCGTCGGGCTGGCGAGCGAGTGGGCGCGGCGAAACGGCCACGAGGTCGTGCTCGTCTTCGACGGCAAAGCACCCGGCGGGATCGTCGGCACGGAGCGGCGCGATTCGATCACGACACTCGTCGGCACCGGCGGCGAGAGCGCCGACGACTGGCTGATCCGCGAGGCGCCGGGCTACCCGGACGCATGGCTCGTGACCTCGGACCGTGCCCTCCGCGACGCGGCCGGGACGCGCGCGTCCAAGGTCGTCGGCGGCGGCTCGTTCCTGCGGCAGCTGGGCGAATGACGAGCGGCGTGAGAGCAGCGGTGGCAGGCGCGGCGGCCGCGACCGTCTGGGGGCTCCTCGAGCCGCTCGACCAGCGGCTCTTCCGCTGCGACTACTCCGACATCGCGCTGCTCGGAAAGGCGGTCACGCGCGGGCGCGGCTGGCGGCCGCTCGGCTTCGCGATCCACGCCGCCAACGGGGCCGTCTTCGGCCTTGCCTACTTCCGGCTCCGGCGCAGCTGCCCGGCCGATCCCCGACGGCTCGCGGTGGTGATGGCCGTCGGCGAGCACCTCGCGCTCTACCCACTGAACTCCGTCGTGGACCGGTTCCACCCTGCTCGCGGCGAGCCGGGCCTGCCGCCGCTGCTCTCGAGCCCGCGAGCCTTCGCGCAGGCGACGTGGCGGCACCTCCTCTTCGGCTGGCTCCTCGGGAGGCTCGCCCGATGAAGGCCGCGGCCACCGTTCTCGCCGCGTTCGTCCTCGCCACGCCAGCGCTGCGCGGGGTCGCTCAGCGCCTCCTCAAAGGCCTGTAGCCGCCGGTCGCGGAGAAGTGCTGGTAGTCGGGCGAGCCGGTCCAGCGGCCGCCCCAGCGCCAGCCGACCGACGCGAACGCGCCCACCAGCAGCCCGCCGCGGACGGCCATCCCGCGCCGCACGCGCGAGC
>JBEVNN010000186.1:0-3196 GCA_040508095.1 Gaiellaceae bacterium | reverse complement strand
CCCAGCGCGCCCAGACGTCGGTGACGGCGCCGAGGTCGTGTGTGAGCGACGGGATGTCCCACACGTCCGCGCGCGGGTGCCGGTTCGGCACGAAGACGAACAGCGAGAAGAGCGCCGCGGCCCAGATCGCGGCCCGTGTCCAGAGGAAGATCTCGGGCGCGGGGTTTCCGGCGCGCGGCAGCCGCAGCTCGCGGCGTGCCGTCCGCTTCGGCGAGCGCACGCGTTGACCGGCGGACACGGCGCGCGATGATACTCGGATGGCGGAGCGGCACTTCACTCCGGAGGAGGCGAACGCGCTGCTCGAGCAGGTGCGGCCGGTCGCCGAGTCGCTCGTCGCCCACCGGCGCGCTTTCACGGTCGCGGCTGCCCGGCGCGCGCGGCTCACCCAGCGGATCTCGGGAAACGGCGGCGACTTCGACCCGCAGGAGCCGAGCGAGCTCGACGAGCAGCTCCAGCGGGAGGCCGAGGCGGTCGCGGGTGCGGTCGAGGAGCTGCAGGCGCTCGGCGTCCTGGTCAAGGACCTCGATCGCGGGCTCGTCGACTTCCCGGCCCTGCGCGACGGCGAGGAGGTGCTGCTCTGCTGGCAGGTCGGCGAGGGCGAGGTCGCCTACTGGCACGGCCTCGAGGAAGGCTTCGCGGGCAGGAAACCGCTCGACCCCGGCTAACGGCTTCCGGATGGACGACTGGCACCGCTGGCTCGTGTTCGGCTGCGTCCTGCTGGTGACGCTGATCCTCGCTCGCCTCGTCGACCGCCTCATGGCGAGGCGCGACCTGCCACCGGACGTACGCACCCGCTATCAGGTCCTGCGGCGGACCGTCCTAACGCTGATCATCTTCGTCGGCGTCCTCTCGGCGCTGTTGGTGATCCCGCAGGTGCGCGCGGTCGCCACCGGGATCCTGGCCTCCTCGGCCGTGATCGGGATCATCGTCGGCTTCGCGGCGCAGCGAACGATCGGCAACTTCATCGCGGGCCTGCTGATCGCGTTCGCGCAGCCGCTGCGGCTCGGCGACTACGTCGAGACGGGGGGTTTCACGGGCGTGGTCGAGGAGATCGGTCTCACGTACACGTTCATCCGCGTCGACGACAACGACCGGCTCGTCGTCCCGAACGAGAAGATCGCCTCGGATACCATCCTGAATTCGTCCATTCGCAGCCGAAAGAAGCTCGCGCACGTGACCGTCCAGGTTCCTCTCGACACCGATCTCGAAGCCGTCCGAACGCTGCTGCGCGAAGCCGCGCAGGACGAGCGCGCGGAAGTCGCGGTGACGGAGCTCGCCGACAATGCGACCGTGCGCGTCAGCGTCTGGGCGCCCGACGAGCCGAGTGCCGAGCGGCTCGAGCACGAGCTCCTCCTGCGCTCGCACGCACGCCTGCGCGAGGCCGGGGTCTTCGCATGACGCCCCCGCCGCCTCCGCCTCGCGGGCGCGGCCGGCGGCAGGACGAGGAGCTCGAGGACGTCCTCCGCCGCCGCCGCCGCCGCCGCGGCGCCGGCAAGGGCAGGCGTAAGCGTCGTACGACGCTGCTCTTCGTGGCGGTGCTCGTGGTGGTCCTGGCGATCATCGCGTCGAGCGTCGGCGCCGTCGCGAAGTTCCGCTCGGATTGCAGCCTGGAGGACCTGAAGCCGGTCCAGATCGGCCAGAACTCGTTCGTCTACGCGGCCAACGGGTCGCTGTTGGGCGCGATCCCGGCCGAGCGGAACCGCCAGCCGGTGGCGCTCTGGCGCGTCAGCCCCTGGATGCGCAAGGCGACGGTCGCGATCGAGGACCACCGCTTCTACGAGCACGGAGGCGTCGACTACGAGGGCATCGCGCGCGCGGCCTGGAAGGACCTTCGCGCCGGGCAGGTCGTCCAGGGCGGCTCGACGATCACGCAGCAGCTCGTCCGCAACCTCTACATCTCGAAGGAGCGGACGCTGAGCCGGAAGATCAAGGAGGCCTGCCTCGCGATCAAGCTCTCACGGGCGCGCTCGAAGGACTGGATCCTCGGCCAGTACATGAACCAGGTCTACTACGGCAACCACGCGTACGGAATCGAGGCGGCGTCGCAGACCTACTTCTCCAAGCGCGCGCGTTTCCTCACCCTCTCGCAGGCCGCGCTGCTCGCCGGGCTCCCGCAGGCTCCGTCGGTCTACGACCCGCTGCACAGGCCGGCGACCGCCCTCGCGCGGCGGGACCAGGTGCTGCGCGCGATGCGCGACTACGGCAACATCACCGAGGCGCAGTACCAGACCGCGGTCGCGCAACGAGACCTGCGGCTGAGGCCCGGCCGGCTCTACACGCAGATCCGGGAGCCGTACTTCTTCAGCTACGTGCGCGACGAGTTGATCGCCGAGTACGGCGCGAACACCGTCCGTAGCGGCGGTCTCAAGGTCTTCACGACGATCAACCCCCGCCTCCAGATCGCGGCGCGCAAGGCGATCCGCGACACGCTCTACCTGCGCAACGACCCGGCCGCCGCGGTCGTGTCGATCAACCCGGCGAACGGTGCGATCCGCGCGATGACCGCGGTAACGCCTGGGAAGTACGGCAACCAGTTCAACCTCGTCGCGCAGGCACGCCGCCAGCCAGGCTCGACGTTCAAGACGTTCGTGCTCACGGCCGCGATCAACGAGGGCATGAACCCCGATACGACCTACTACACCTCGGCGCCGTTCCACTACCAGCCCGATCCGTACACGCCCGCGTGGGACGTGCAGACCTACGACCACTCGTATTCCGGCTCGATCTCGGTGCACAGCGCGACGCTCGCGTCCGACAACACGGTTTACGCACAGCTCACGCTCGACGTGACTCCGGAAAAAGTCGCGGAGATGGCTCACAGGCTCGGCGTGCAGTCGCATCTCGACGTCGTGCCGGCGATGGGGCTCGGCGCGGATGCGATCTCGCCGCTCGAGGAGGCCTCGGCGTACGCGACGCTCGCTGCGGGCGGCGTCTACTCGAAACCGATGGCGATCCGCAAGGTCATCCTGGCCAACGGTCGCGAGGACACCGACGCCGGCTGGGGCCAGCCGAAGCGCAGTCGCGTGATCTCGGACGGCGTCGCCTACGAGGTGACGAAGATCCTCGAGGACAACGTGCTCGAGGGGACCGGCGTCGGCGCCTACTTCGGCCGGCCCACCGCGGGCAAGACCGGCACTACCGACAACCACGCGGACGCCTGGTTCTCGGGCTACGTGCCGCAGCTGGAGACGACGGT
>JBEVNN010000117.1:0-4481 GCA_040508095.1 Gaiellaceae bacterium | reverse complement strand
AACAACCTCCATGAGGGCGACTGGGAGATGATCCAGCTCGTCTTCGACGCCTCAACCGCCGAGGAGGCGTTCGGGACCAAGCCGGTCGAGGTCGGCTACAGCCAGCACGAGGGCGCCGAGCGGGCCGAGTGGGGCGACGACAAGCTGGAGCTGGTGGGCAGCAGCCATCCGGTCGTGCACCCGGCGGACGGGTCCCACGCGAACTTCTACGGCGAGGCCCTCTACCTCGGCAGCTCGGCGTCGGAGGGAGTCGGCTGCGACGACACGCGCGGGCCGACCTTCGACGTCCGCCCGGCGGTGCAGACGATCCCGAGCGCGCAGTCCGAGGCGATGCGTGAGTTCCCCTGGATCGGCTTCCCCGGCCGTTGGGGCGAGCAGCGCCCGGCGTTCTTCAACGGCCCGACCGGCCCGAACGTGAAAGACCAGTGGATGCAGCCGATCGAGTGGTCGCAGGACTGGCGCGATCGGAGCTACACCGTCCCGGGGAGCACGATCTTCGGGCATTCCGCGACCGAGTTCTTCTGCGGCGCGGTCGCACACGGGTCGACCGCGTTGGTGCGACTGGTCGACCATCCGCTCGGCTTCGGGGTCGCCGTGGCCGGGCTCGCCCTGATCGTCCTGATCCTCGTCGCGCGGGCGACGTGGCGACCGACGGCGCCGCTCCGCCTCGCGCATCGCCGCGCGTGGGGACAGATCCTCGCTGCCTCAGCCCGGATGTACGTGCGGCGGATCACGCTCTTCCTCGGGATCGGCGTGCTGTTCGTGCCGGTCTCGCTCCTGATCGCGCTCCTCCAGGTGCTCGTCCTCCACGCGACGAGCATCTTCGGCCTCCAGACGGGGGGCGTGAGCAGCGGGCCCGCCGCCTTCGTCGCGCTCGTGATCGGCACCTCGCTGACGCTGCTCGGGCTCGGCCTCGTGCAGGCCGCGACCGCCCGTGCGCTCGTCGAGCTCGACCGCGGTGCGAACGTGAGCGCGCTCGGCGCCTACCGACTTGCGCTCGACAGCGTGGTGCCACTCTTCGGCGCGTTGTTGGCCGCGGTGCTGGCCGTGTCGCTGCTCGCGTCGACGTTCTACCTGCTTCCGATCGCGATCTGGCTCGCGGGCCGCTGGGCGCTCGTCGTTCCCGTCGTCGAGCTGGAAGAGGCCTCGGCGCTCGATGCCCTCCGCCGCAGTCGCGAGCTGGTGCGGGGGCGCTGGCTGAAGGTCGCTTCGCTGATCGTCGCGGGAGGAGCGGTCGTGCTCGCGCTCGGCCCATTGCTGGGCGCGCTGCTCATTCTCGTGACCAACGCGCCGTTCTGGCTCGTGAACGTCGTCGCCGGAGTCGTCTACGCGGTGACGATGCCCATCGTCGCGCTCGCGACCGCCTACGCCTACTTCGACGCCCGTGTCCGGGTGGAGCTCGAGGGCGAGCACCATCCGGTGGAGCTGCCTGCCGAGATCGGACTCTCTGCCTGACCATGGTCGAGCCCGACCGCCCCGACCGTCGCCGAGAGGCTCCGCTCGAGATCGACCCGGAACCAGCCGGCCTCGGACGGCTTGCGATCTGGCTCGAGCGAACCCGGGTTGCGCGCGGCAAGCTCGAAGACGCGCGTAGCCGGCACGCCTCGCTCGATTTCGGCTTCAACGTCGCGGAGCACGACGCCGCGATCGGCGGCGGGCTGCTGGCCGGCGCGCTGGCGTACCGCTTCTTCGTCCTCCTGCTGCCGACCGCCCTCCTGTTCGTCTCCGGCATCGGGCTCTACGCGGACGCGGCGGACAAGAGCACCCGTGAGGCGGCCAAGGAGGCCGGCCTGCAAGGGCTGATCGCGGCGCAGGTCGCGTCGACCGCGCACGGCAACTCACGCTGGGCGGTCTTCCTCGTGGCGATCCCGGTCGTCCTCTACGCGGCCGCGAAGCTCTACCGCGCAATCGCGATCACGCACGCGCTCGCCTGGCACGGGTCCGGGCGCGGGGTGCGCACGACGCCCAGAGGGGTCGGCCTGCTGCTCGTCGCGCTCTTCCTGACGGTGGTCGCGGTGGAGCTCGGCGCCTTCGCCCGGCGGCACAGCGACTTCGGCGACCTGATCGCGCTGATCATCTACGTCGTGCTCGTCGGCGGCGGCTGGTTCCTGCTGACGCGCGAGCTGCCGCACCGCGACGTCGGCTGGACGGCGCTGCTTCCCGGCGCGGCCGTCGTCGGCGCCGGGTTCCTCTTCGTCAACGTCTTCAACGTCTACGTCACGACGCGGCTGGTCGAAGACCGGGCCAACACCTACGGTGCGCTGGGGATCGCGGCCGCGCTGCTCTTCTCCCTCGTGCTGGTCGGCCGGGTGATCGTCGTCTCCGCGGAGCTCAACGCCGAAGTCGACAACCGCCGCCGCGGCTCGAGCTGACGCGCGCGCCTACGCTGCAGCGTCCGAGGCGTTGACGAGGTCGCCGAAGCCGCCGACGAGGACGTTCCGGACGTCGTCGGCCGGCATCGGGCGGGCGAAGAGATAGCCCTGGGCGAGGTCACAGCCGAGCCCGCGCAGCGAGGCGAGCTGGCTGTCGGACTCGATTCCTTCGGCGATCGCGAGGACTCCGAGCGCGTGCGCGAGCGTGACGAGGTTCGCGGTGATCGCCGCGTCCTTGGTCTCCTCGTCGATGCCCTGCACGAACGACCGGTCGACCTTGATCATGTCCACCGGGAAGCTGCGCAGCTGCCCGAGCGACGAGAAACCGGTGCCGAAGTCGTCGATGGCGATGCGCACGCCGTCGTCGTGCAGCAACTGCAGCTCCGCGCGCGCCCGAGCGCCGCCGGGTCCCTCCTCGACGAGGCTCGTCTCCGTCACCTCGAGACCGAGACATTCAGCGGGGAGGCCCGTCGCCTCGAGCGCCGCCCTGACCGTCCGGCTGATCCCGCCGCCGACGAGCTGGCGGCCCGAGAGGTTCACCCACGTGACGAACCCTTCGGGAAGGAGCCCTTCCCGCCGCCACTGCGCCGACTGGGCACAGGCCTCACGGAGCACGAACTCGCCGAGACCGAGGATCAGCCCGGTTGCCTCGGCGACGCGGATGAACCGGTCCGGCGGCACGAGGCCGCGACGCGGCGAGTTCCAGCGGACGAGCGCCTCGACGCCGACGATCTGGCCGTTCTCGAGGTCGACCTCCGGCTGGTAGTGGAGCGTGAACTCGCCTCGCTGGAGCCCGAGCCGGAGCTCGTGCTCGAGCCCGAGCAGCTCGCCGAGCTCGCGCGCCATGTCGTAGTGGAAGAGCTCGAAGCGCCCGCGCCCGGCTTCCTTGGCCGCATACATCGCGACATCCGCGTGGCGGACGAGGTCCTCGCTGCGCGCCGGCCCGCCGGGGTGAAGGGCAACGCCGATGCTCGCCCCGACGCTCAGCTCACGGCCGGCGATCCACACCGGCTCGGCGAGCGCGCTGAGGAGGCGCCGCGCGACCGAGCTTGCCTGCGCCTCGTGCGCCCCGTCGATCAGGACGGCGAACTCGTCGCCGCCGAGCCTCGCCAGGGTGTCGCCGGGACGGAGCTCCGCGTCGAACCGCTCGGCGACGACCTTGAGCAGCTGGTCGCCCGCGTCGTGGCCGAGGCTGTCGTTCACCTGCTTGAAGCCGTCGAGGTCGATGAGGAGCACGGCGAGCACACCGAGCGACCGCTCGGAGCGGGCCAGCGCCTGGTCCAGACGATCCCGGAACAGCGCCCGGTTCGGCATCTCGGTCAAGCCGTCGTGGAACGCCTGCCGGGTCAGCTGCTCCTCGAGCCGCACGCGCTCGCTGATGTCTCTCGCGTTGAAGACAACGCCCCGGATCTGTCGGTTCGCACGAAGGTCGGTGACGTGGGCTTCGAGGTGGCGCCACTCGCCGAAGCGGTTGAGCAGCCTGAAGACGATCTCCGCCGGCTCCCCGTGGGCGTACGCCGCGTGGACGAGCGCGAGATCGTCGGGGTGGACGAAGCCGGCGAACTGCTCTCCCAGCAACTCGCAATCCTGTCGGCCGAGCATTTGCGCCACCGAGTCGCTCGCGTAGCGGCAGCCGCCGGCGCCGAAGACGAGCACGAGGTCGGTCGACGCGCTGACGAGGCTGCGGAAGTGCGCGGTCTGGCGCCGGGTGGCGGCGATCAGCGCCCACCCGAGCAAGAGCGACGCAATGAATCCGGCAGCGCCGACGAACGTCTGCAGCGTGATCAGCCCGTCGATGGACCGGTCGTGTGCACTCGCGATCGAGCGCGCGGCGTTCAACGAGACATTCGAGCTCAGCGCCGTGAGGACTCGCAGGCGTGTAACCGGGTCACGGGTCCTCAAACGCTCACCGGCCGTCAGCCGCACCTCGCTCAGCGGCCGGCCGGCGACGAAGGCCGCGCCGCTCGCGCGCAGGTCCCGGATCAGCCTGCGCTCCTGCCGGAGCTGTGCCCGGATGGTCTTTCCGCTCGCGGCGGACAGGTGCATCTCGTCGTCGTCGCCATTCACCGCCGAGGCCTTCCCGCCGTCGAGCAGCGTCCGCGCGCCCTG
>JBEVNN010000159.1:0-4421 GCA_040508095.1 Gaiellaceae bacterium | reverse complement strand
GGCCGCACAGTCGAGGAGCGCGAGCTCGACGTGCAGGTGCCGGCCGGGATCCACGACGGTCAACAGATCCGCATCTCGGGAGAAGGACATGCCGGCGAGTTGGGCGGCCGCGCCGGCGACGTCTACGTCCAGGTCCACGTGAAGCCCGACCCGCGCTTCGTGCGCGAGGGCAACGACATCTTCTGCGCGGTCGACCTGACGATGACCGATGCCGCCCTCGGGACAAGGGTCAAGGTTCCGACGCTGGACGGCGAGGTCGAGTTGGAGCTGGAGCCCGGCACGCAGCCCGGCACACTGCGCGTCCTGCGCGGCCGCGGCATGCCCGTGCTGCAGGGCTTCGGCCGCGGCGACCAGCGGGTCCTCGTGAACGTGCAGGTGCCGCGTCGTCTGACCGAGGAGCAGCGCCGCCTCCTGGAGGATTTCGACCGCAGCGCCGGCGCCGAGACGTACGAGGCGGACGAAGGGTTCTTCCAAAAGCTGAAGAGCGCGTTCCGCTGAGCCTGCGCCGGGTCTCCGCGTCGGTTCCCGCTGAACGCGCCGAGGAGGCCCGCGCGCTGATGCTCGAGCTCTTCCCGCAGGGATTCGAGGAGCTCGACCACTCGGACGGCCTCGAGCTGATCGCCTACACCGACGACGCCGGCGAGGAGCGGCTCTGGGCCGCGTTCGGCGAGGTCGCCGCCGAGGACGTTGCGGGCGGCTGGGAGGAACGCTGGCGCGATTTCCACCGGCCGGTGCGGATTGGACGGCTGTGGGTCGGGCCGCCCTGGGAACAGCCGCCGGCCGACGCGGAGGCGATCGTCGTCGACCCGGGCCGCGCGTTCGGCACCGGCGGCCACGCCACGACGCGTCTTTGCCTCCAGCTGATCGCCGAGGTTGAGCGCGGGAGCCTGCTCGACGTTGGCTGCGGCTCGGGCGTGCTCGCGATCGGTGCAGCGCGGCTGGGCTTCGCGCCGGTGACGGCGATCGACCACGATCTCGCCGCAGTCGAAGCAACCCTCCGGAACGCCGCCGTGAACGGTGTCACGCTGGAATGCCGACGCGTCGACGCGCTCAGCGAGCCGTTGCCTCAGGCCGACGTCGTCGTCGCGAACATTTCCGCCGAAGCGGTGGGGCGGTTGCTGCCGCGACTCGAGGCCAAGACGATCGTCACGTCCGGATACCTCGAGGGCGACGCGCCCGAAGCGGACGGTCTCGAGCGTGAGCGGCGACTGACCAAGGGCGGCTGGGCAGCGGACGTCTTTCGCCGAGAGGGGTAAAGTCCCGCGCCGTGGCGACCTTCTCGGTCCGCTTTCTCGGCTGCAAGGTCTCGCACGTCGACGCCCAGGGGATCCGCGAGCGCCTACTCGCCGACGGGCACTCCGAGCTCGACGACGGCGCTGAGGTTGCAGTGGTGAACACCTGCTGCGTCACGCACGAGGCCGTGCGCAAGTCCCGGCATGCCGCTTCGCGGGCCGCCCGCACGCATCGGCGTGTCTACGTCACGGGCTGCGGAGCGTCGCTGTCCGCGGATGGTTTCGCCGGCTTGCCGGACAACGTCGTCGTGGTCGCGCGGCGGAGCGAAGAGACGCCGGCGTTCGTCGCCCGCGATGTGGGGGCGATCGGCTGCGTCCACGCCGACGCGCGGCTCGACCGCGTACGGGCGTTCGTGAAGGTCCAGGATGGCTGCAGCTTCTCGTGCGCCTTCTGCGTCATTCCGCAGGTGCGCGGCGCCTCGCGGAGCCGGACGGCCGACGCGGTGTTGCGCGAAGTGCGGCGGCGCGTCGGCCAGGGGCACCGGGAGGTCGTGCTCACCGGCATCAACCTCGGCTGCTACCGCGACCGGGCGGCCGGCTACGACCTGCCGCGGCTCGTCCGCGACGTCGGTGCCGTTCCGGGCCTGGCACGCCTGCGGCTCTCGTCGATCGAGATCAATCACGTGAACCGGGAGCTCGAGGCTGCCCTGCGCGAGACGGCCCCCGTCGCGCACCACCTCCACGTGCCGGTGCAGTCCGGCGACGATGGCGTGCTGCGGGCGATGGGGCGGCGCTACGCGTCGTCCACCTACCTGCGACGGCTCGAACCGTTTGGCGACTTCAACCTGACGACGGACGTGATCGTCGGCTTTCCTGGCGAGGACGAAGCGGCGTTCGCCCGCACGCTGGCCCTGGTCGAGGCCGCCGGAATCACGAAGGCCCACGTCTTCCCGTACTCGCCGCGGCCCGGAACGGCGACCGCGGCTGCCGACACGGTCACGACAGAGGTGAAGCGCGAGCGGGGCGCAAGGCTCCGTGAGGCGTCCCGCGTTGCCAGCCTCGCGCGCTGGCGCGAGAAGCTCGGGCGCGAGGACGTCGTCCTCGTCGACCGGCCGGGTCGCGGCTACGGCGACGACTATTCGCCGTGGCTCGTCGACGGCCGGGTGGGCGACCTCGTCCGCGTCCGCGGCGTCGAGGTCACCGAGGAGGGGATCCGCGCTGCCTGAGGACTGTCTTTTCTGCAAGCTCGTCCGCGAGGGCGACCACGTGCACGCGGGTGACGGTTTCGTCGCCATCCACGACATCGCGCCGAAGGCCGAGACTCACCTGCTCGTACTGCCGGAGCGACACGTGTCGAGCTTCCGGGAGATCTCGGAGTTTCCGCCGGAGGAGGCGAAGCGGATGCTCGATTTCGTCGCCGAGACCGCGCGCGAGGCCGGCCTCGACGACTATCGCGTGATCGTGAACGTGGGGGAGGGCGCAGGCCAGACCGTGTTTCACCTGCACTGGCACATCCTCGGCGGGCGCGTCTGGGGGATGGTGGGATGACGCTGATCGTGCGTCTGGAGGACGAGCTCAAGCAGGCGATGGCGGCGCGCGACGCCGAGCGGCGGGACACGCTGCGGCTGATTCTGGCGAGCCTGCGCTCTGCGGAAAAAGAGCTGCAGCGGCCGCTGCACGACGACGAGGAGCTGCAGGTGCTTCAGCGGGAGCGGAAGCGCCGAGTCGAGGCCGCGGAGGCCTTCCGGGAGGGGGGCCGCGACGAGCAGGCGGAGGGCGAGGAGCGCGAGCTCGCCGTGCTCGAGGAGTTCATGCCCTCGCCGCTTTCCGAGGAAGAGCTCGAGGAGATCGTCGACGACGCGATCGCCGAGGTGGGGGCGACGAGCATGCGCGACATCGGGCGGGTGATGGCGGACGTGATGCCACAGGTCGCCGGCCGCGCGGACGGCTCGGCCGTGAGCCAGCTCGTGCGCGAAAAGCTCGCCTGACCAACTCTGCGCCCTGTTCAAGGCGCGCCCGGCCTCCTCCCCACTGCGAGCCTATCCGCGTCGGCCGCGCGTGTCCGTGCCGATTTCGTACCGAAAGCGTTGCCCCCGCGGGGAGCCCCGCGACAGCGGCGGGACGCCCTACACTGAGCCCGGAGTGCAGGAAGTTCTCTCGGTTTCCAACGACGTCGCCGCCGAGCTCGCAACCGTCGGCGACGGCGTCCTCGACGCGTTGCGCGAGCGCCTCCGCATCACGCTCCTCCTCCGCGGAAACCGCCTGACCATCGAGGGGGACGACCCGAACGTCGCACAGGCGCGGGCGGTCGTGGACGAGCTCGCCGAGCTGGTCGAGGGTGGACACGAGATCGGGCCGAGCACCGTCGACGCCGTGCTGGCCGCGCTCGACCAGGCGGAGGACATCCGCGATGTCTTCGAGGACGTCGTCTGGCGGCACCGCGGCAAGAAGATCTCGCCGAAGACGGTCACGCAAAAGCGCTACGTCGACGCGATCCGGGATCACACGGTCACGTTCGCCATCGGCCCCGCAGGCACCGGCAAGACCTACCTCGCAATGGCGCTGGCAGTGGCGGCGCTGTCGAGCCGCGAGGTCGGCCGCATCATCCTCACGCGTCCGGCGGTGGAGGCCGGAGAGCGGCTCGGCTTCCTCCCGGGAGACATGCTCGAAAAGGTCGACCCGTACCTGCGTCCGCTCTACGACGCGCTCTACGACATGCTCGACCCCGACCGGCTCGCGGCCTACATGGAGAAGGGCACGATCGAGGTCGCGCCGCTCGCGTTCATGCGCGGCCGCACGCTGAACGACTCGTTCATCATCCTCGACGAGGCGCAGAACACGAGCCCCGAGCAGATGCAGATGTTCCTGACGCGGCTCGGCTTCGGCTCGAAGGTGGTGGTCACCGGCGACGTGACCCAGATCGACCTCCCGCGCGAGCAGCAGTCCGGCCTCGTCGTGGTCAACGAGATCCTCGAGGGCGTCGAGGGCATCGACTTCGTGAAGTTCGGCGGCGCGGACGTGGTCCGGCACCGGCTCGTGCAGAAGATCGTCGAGGCGTACGGCGAGCACGCCGAGCGCCAGGCGCCCGAGCTGCGCGCCACCGAGCGCGATCGTCGTCGGGCGTAGGCCGTGCTCGACATCGAGCTGATCGGCGCGGAGGACGTGCCGGGCGCCCCGGACCTGGAGGAG
>JBEVNN010000105.1:0-3699 GCA_040508095.1 Gaiellaceae bacterium | reverse complement strand
AGCGTCACCGTGCGTGCGGTGTCGCCGGTCTCGCCGCCTGCTCCGATCTCGAAGAAGACGACGGTGATGTTGTCGTCGCCGCCGCCCTTGTTCGCCGCCTTCACGAGCGCCTTCGAGGCCGCGGTCAGGTCCTCGTGGTTTCGCTCCACCTCGCGCAGGATCGTCTCGTCGTCGACCATCGCCGTGAGGCCGTCCGAGCAGAGCAGGAAGAGGTCTCCCGGTTTTGTCTCGACGGAGAAGGTGTCGACGTCGACGTCGGGATCGGTGCCGAGCGCGCGGGTGATCACCGAGCGCTGCGGATGTGCTTCCGCCTCCTCCGGCGAGAGCTTGCCGCTGCGGACGAGCTCGGCGACCAGCGAGTGGTCCTCGGTCAGCTGCTCGAGCCGGCGGTCGCGGATCAGGTACGCGCGCGAGTCGCCGACGTGGCCGATGGCGACGTGGCCGTCCTCGACGAGCGCGACCGTCATCGTCGTTCCCATCCCCGTGGCCGACGAGTCCTGCGTCTGCCGCTCGTAGACGCGCCGATTGGCCTCCTGGATCAGCTCGTCGACGCGCTCCTCTCCGCCGCCGCGCGAGCCTTCGTCGCGCAATGCCGCCGCGGCGAGGTTGGAGGCGAGCTCACCCGCCTGCGCGCCGCCCATTCCGTCGGCGACCGCGAACAGCGGCGGCTCGCAGACGTAGGCGTCCTCGTTGTGCCGCCGCCGCCTCCCGGTGTCGGTGAGGCTCGCGACCTGGGCCAGGCGGGTCATGCTTCGGCTCATGTTTCGTACCTCAACTCGGTCTCGCCGATCCGGACGACGTCGCCCGGCGCCAGCCTCTTCGCCTGCGTGAGCCGAATGCCGTTCAGGTAGGTGCCGTTCGTCGACCCGACGTCCTCGACCCAGACGCCGTCGCGGCGCGGCTCCACGCGCGCGTGCTTGGACGACGCGAATTCGTCCCGCGCGAGATTCACGTCGTTGTCGGAGCCACGGCCGAGCAGCAGCGCCGAGGAGTTCAGGGTCAGCTCGTCGCCCTCGGAAAGCGCCGGGCTCCTCACGACCACCAACCGTCCCGAATCACGGAGCGCGGCCAACTCGGCTGCCTGCGAGGGCGCCAGGATGAAGCTCTCCTGCGGCATGCGGACGTCCCGCGCAGCCGAGCGGACGATCCTCCAGATGAACAGGTAGAGCAGGACGAGGAAGGCGAGCTTGAGGACGAGCAGCGCCTCCTCGACGGCGACGGAGTAGAACATCAGGCCTCCGGCTCGGTTTCCCGCCTGAAGACGAGCTCTGTCGAGCCGAGCGTGATCCGATCGCCCTGCCGCAGCTTCGCCCGCTTCTGGCGGCGCCCGTTCACCTCCATCCCGTTCGTCGAGTCGAGGTCGACGGCCCAGTACGCGGCGCCCTCCTGCCGCACCTCGGCGTGCTTGCGCGAGACGTTCGGGTCGGCGAGCTGGATGTCGCAGTCCTTCGAGCGGCCGATCACCGCGCGCCCGCCGTCGAGCTCGTGCTTCGTGTCGTCCACTGTGAGGCTGACGATCTCGCGCGCGAGCCCGAGCTCCTCGGCCGAGACGGCCTCCGTCTCGACCGGCTTGCGGTAGACCATCGTCGCGCCGGGCGGGGCGGCCGGCTCCGGCGCGCCCGGCTGCGGGACGGGGCCCTGCACCATGCGCGTCGCGATTCCGAACTCGCCCATCTCGAGGTCGTCGTCGGTCTCGAACTTCACTTCCGGCGGCGAGAGCAGCTCGTAGCGTTCACGGCGCGCGTTCTCTGCGATGTAGTCCTGCAGCTCGGTACGAAGCGACTCCTCGTAGCTCGCAAACTGCTCGCGGTCGGAGGGACCGAGGTAGACCGTGTACTCGTTCGGCGCGTACACGCGTGAGACGGAGATCACCTTGTGGTCCTCCATCTCCTTGACCAGCTTGCGCGCGAGCTCGACCGGCTGCACATGGGTGCGGAAAGCGCGCCCGAAGACTCCTTCGAACAGGCCCTCGATCTTGTGCTCGATGTTGCGCAGGACGCTCATCTGGGCGGGGTATGCCCCCTGCCGGAATGCTAACGCCGGGCCTGGAGTGCCAGTCCGATGCAGGTCCCCCAGGCGGCGATGACCAGCGGAGCCGCCGCGACGGCCGGCATCGGGAGGAGTGCGCAGGCCATCAGGCCCGCGCCGAGGCCCGCGATCGCCCACAGGCCGCGCTCACGTGCGTAGGGGATGGCCACCGCGGCCGCGGCGAGGACGCCCGCTTCGAGCAGGAGCGCCGGATGCGCCTGCAGACCGCGGACGAGCGCCTCCACGACCGCGAAGGCGTCTTCGCTGCCCGTGATCCCGAGTCCCTTCGGCGCCGCCGCGCCCGTGAACGGCAGGGATACGTGCCGCAAGCCGGCGACCACCGCCGCCAGGAGCACCGCCGCAGCGACCTGGAGGCCCCGCCTGGCGCGACTGCCGATTCCCTGTGCGGCCAGCGGGAGAAAGCCGAGGGCGAGCACCGGCGCCAGCAGCGGCCCCAGCGCGAGGAACAGCCCCTGCCGCGGCGCGCGCCAGGAGAGCGCAAGCCAGGCGCAGGCGACGGCGGCGTAAACGAGCGCCAGCCCCGACGAGACGTTTCCCAGCGGCAGAACGGGTACCGCGAGCGCGAAGGCGAGCCCGAGCCGCGGCCGGACAAGGGTCAGCGCTCCCGCGAGCAGCGCGAGCAACGGCGCGAACAGCGTCGGGTAGAACGGCACCTCGGCCACGGTCCACCCGGCGAAGAGCGCTGCGGCCGCCGGAGCCGCGAGCCGCAGCGGCACGTTCAGCGCCGGGATCGTCGGGCGAGTCTTGCGGCGCCGCTGCCGCTCGGCGAACGCGTCGCGCAGCTCGTGTGCCAGCAGCGCGGCGGACGGGCGGGCAGTCGGGTCGAGCGCCAGCATGCGGTCGACCAGCGAGCAGAGCGGCTTCGGCAGGTCGGGCCGCGCTTGCGCGAGCGGCGGCGCGCCGCTCTCGATTCGCTTCGCGGTCTCCAGCAGCGAGCCGTTCCAGAACGGGTGCCAGCCTGCGAGCGACTCCCAGAGCATCGCGCCCACGGCCCAGACGTCCGCCGGCGGGCCGCCGGATTCGCCGTGCACGAGCCGTTCCGGCGGGACGTAGGCGAGCGTGCCGGGCACGTCTCCGGTGGCCGTCAGCGGCTCCTCCTCGGCGAGCTGGGCGAGCCCGAAGTCGAGCAGCCGCACCGAGATGCCGCCGCCTTCCGCGAGCAGCACGTTCGAGGGTTTCACGTCCCGGTGGGTGATCCCGCGTTCGTGCGCGTGCGCCAGCCCTTCGAGCACCTGCGCGGCGGTCTCGATCGCGGCTGCGTCATCGAGCCGGCCGGCCCGCATCGCCTGCCGCATCGTCTGGCCGGGCACGTACTCGTACGAGATGTAGACGTTGCGCGGGTCGCGGTCGAAGCCGTAGGCGCGCAGACAGCGTTCGTGGCGCAGGCGCGCCGCCGCGAGCGCCTCGCGCTCGGCGCGCGAGGCGGCCTTGCCCTCGCGCGGGACGATCTTGAGAGCGACGTCGAGGCCGTTCTGCTCGTCGCGCGCGAGCCAGACCGAGCCCGAGCCGCCGCTGCCGAGCGGGCGCAGGGGTCGGTAGCGCTCGGCGACGAGCTCGCTCGAAGACAGCGCAACTGCTGGTTCTGCCACGGATTGCTCGTTTTCGGCTCGACGCCGAGACTCCTGCCACGGCCGACGAACTCGGTAGAGT
>JBEVNN010000103.1:0-3686 GCA_040508095.1 Gaiellaceae bacterium | reverse complement strand
GAGGCGGTCGCGCGCCTCGTGGATGTCACGAACCGTCGGAGCCGTTTGCGTCGCCAACGCGAAAAACCTTCTCCATGATCTCGCGAACCGCGGTCAGAGGGTCCAGTTCGCGCCGCTGCACCTCGTCCAGCAGCCGCCGCAGCTCGGGATCGTCCGCGACCGCGTGCTCGAGGTGCGCCTTCGCGCGCGCCGACGCGACCGCAAACACTTCGCCCGCGAGGTTCTCGCGGCGGCGCTGCTCCAGCAGCCCTTCGCTCTCCAGGAACGCCCGGTGCGCCTCGACCTTCTCCCAGAGCGTGTCGACGTTCTCGCCGCGCATCGCCTCGGTCAGGACGATCGGCGGCTTCCATGGACGCTCCTTGTCGAGCGAGAGGACCGAGCGCACCTCGTTCAGCATCGTCTTCGCAGCCGGGTGGTCCATCTTGTTGATCGCGATCACGTCGGGGATCTCCATGATCCCGGCCTTCAGCGCCTGGATCGAGTCACCCGAGCCCGGCATCAGCACGAGCACGACCGTGTCCGCGATGCCGATCACCTCGACCTCGCCCTGGCCGGTGCCGACGGTCTCCAGGAAGACGAGCTCCTTCCCGGCCGCGTCGAGCAGCAGCAGCGCCTGCAGTGTCGCCTCGGCGAGGCCGCCCTGGTGGCCGCGACTGCCCATGGAGCGAATGAAGACCTCCGGGTCGAGGAAGTGATCGGCGAGCCGGATGCGGTCGCCGAGCAGCGCGCCCTGCGAGAACGGGCTCGACGGGTCGACCGAGATCACGCCCACGGAGCGGCCCTGCTCACGCACGTGGCGCACGAGGGCGCTGATCAGGCTCGACTTGCCGACCCCGGGCGGCCCGGTGACGCCGACGGCGTAGGCGCGGCCGGTCTCGGGGTACAGGTCGCGGACGAGGTCGTACGCGAGCGGCTCCGAGTTCTCGACCAGCGTGATCGCGCGGGCGACGGCTCGCCGGTCGCCGGAGCGCACGCCGGCGGCCAGCGACTCGCGCGTGTAGTCGCGGCGCGCTGCCACGGGCGGGATGCTAAAGAGCGGGTCCTACCCGGTGGGCACCGGCACCGGCGGCTCCTCGGTGCGGGCGCGCTCGCCAACAGCCGCGCCGCGGGCCAGGAAGTAGCCGATCGCGCCCGCGACCGCGGCCAACACCGCGGCGACGCCCCAGACCCAGCGCGGTCCGTAGACGTCGGTGAGATGGCCGGCGAGGATCATCCCGATCGTCAGCATCGCGACGTTCGAGCTCATCAGCACCGCGAAGGCGCGCCCGCGGAACTGGTCGGGGGCGCCCCGCTGGACGAGCAGCGCGTTGCACACGACGGCCGAGCCGTTCCCGGCGCCGGAGACCACCACGCACGCGGCGGCAACCCAGACGTTGGGCGCAACGGCGGCGAGGCCGATGCCGATCGCCATCAGCCCGAGCGAGGCGCCGTAGACGTTCGCGAGCCCGCGCCGCTCGACCCACTGGCCGGCGAGGTAGGCGCCGAAGGCGAGGCCGATGCCGGCGCAGCCCATCATCAGGCCGAGCCCGAACTGGCCGGCGTCGAAGGCTCGGAAGGCCAGGCGCACCTCCGCGACGTTCACCGCCGCGTTGTGCAGCATCGCCACGTTCCAGGCGATCAGCACCGTCAGCAGCGCCCGCGAGCGGAGGACGACCGAGAAGCCGTCCTTGAGGTCGGCCCAGTGACCCCGGCTGGCGGCCGGTGTCGCCTGGAGCAGCCGGTGCGGGATCCCGATCAGGAAGACCGCCGAGATCAGAAAGCTGCATGCGTTCAGCCAGTAGGCGACGTCCACGCTCGAGGCCGCGACCAGCGCGCCGCCGATGATCGAGCCGAGCGCCCACGTCAGGTTGTCGACGGCCTGCAGCAGTGAGTTCGCCTGCGGCAGGTCCTCGTCGGAGACGAGGTTCGGCAGCCCCGCGTAGACGGCGGGACGGAAGAAGCCGGTCGCGACGCCGGCCACGCTCGCAAGCGCGACCACCTGCGTCGCGCTCGTCGTGAACGGCAGCGCCGCGAAGACGCCGAAGCGCACGATGTCCGCGCCCACGAGGAGGCGCTTGCGCGAAAGGCGGTCGACGAGCGGCCCGACAAGAATGCCGATCACGAAGGTCGGCAGGAGGTCGGCGATCAGCAGCGCAGCGACCCAGCCCGACGAATGGGTCTTCAGCCAGATGTCGACTTCGAGCGCGACGAGCGCCAGCCAGGTGCCCGCACCGGAGCCAAGCGTCGCGAGAAACAGGCGCCGAAAACTCGGCTCGCGACCGATGAGCGCGAGCTGGCTGCCGGTCACGCGAGGGCGGCGCATGGCGGTCGAACGGTAACACTGAGACCCGCCCTCGAACGAGGGGTTTTTCGGCCCTGTCTGTCCCGGCCTAGGCCGTTGCGAGCACTTTCGAGAGCGCCTCCGAGAGGTGCTGGTGGTCCTCGTGCGTGCCCACCGTGACGCGCACCGCGCCGGGGGCGCCGAAGCCATGAGTCGGCCGCACGATCACGCCCTCTCGCAGCAACTGCTCGAAGAACGGACGCGAGTCCTCGCGTACCTCGGCGAAGAGGAAGTTGGCCACCGCCGGCCCGACCGGGTCGAGGCCGTGCGCGCGCAGGATCCGCTCGAGCTCGGCCCGCCCCTCGGCGTTGGCGGTGCGGCGGCGAGCGAGCTCCTCCGCGGAGTCGAGGCTCGCGAGCGCGGCCTCCTGCGCGGGCGTCGTCATGTCGAAGGCGCGGCGCACCTTCGAGACCGCGGTGACGATCGGCGCGGGCGCGAGGCCGTACCCGATCCGCAGCCCCGCGAGCCCGTAGATCTTTGAGAACGTCCGCAGCACGACGGCGCGGCGTCCCTGCTTGAGGTGGTCCTCCACGCCGTCGGGGTAGTCGGGGTCGTCGATGTACTCCGCGTAGGCCTGGTCGAGGATCGTCACGACGTGGTCGGGGACGCGCTCGAACCACGCCTCGAGCTCCGCGCGCGTGTTCGTCGTCCCGGTCGGGTTGTTCGGCAGGCAGACGTACACGAGCTTCGTCCGCGGCCCGATCGCCGACAGCATCGCGTCCAGGTCGTAGCGGCCGTCGCGGAGCGGCACCGTGCGCGGCACCGCGCCCACCTTCCGGGCGTCGATCACGTAGCTGGGGAACGACGGCCAGCCGCAGACGATCTCGTCGCCCGGCTCGAGCACCGCCTGGCTGAGGCAGTCGACGAGGCCATCCGACCCTGCGCCGACGGCGACTTCCTCGAAGCGGACGTCGAAGCGCTCGGCCAGTGCTGCCCGCAGGCGGTACGCGCCGCCGTCCGGGTAGCGGTTCAGCTCGTCGACCGTGCGCGCGATCGCCTCGCGGGCCTGCGGGAACGGCCCGTACGGGCCCTCGTTCGACGCGAGCTTGACCACTCGCTCGAGCCCGAGCTCGCGTTGCACCTCTTCGACCGGCTTGCCCGGCTCGTACGGGACGAGGTCGTTGACGGCGGGCCTGAAGAAGCTGTCGGCGATCTGCGCGAGCGTTCCGGGCACGGTCGCGAACTCTAACCAGGCGCTTCCGGGAGCCAACCTTCCTCGTAGCGACAGCGCTCGAACTTCGGGAACGGCCGGTACGCGTCCTGCGGCTTGGTCGTCTCCTGCTCGACGCCCGCGTTGTGAGCGAGCGCCAGAGGGTCGACCGGATAGACGATCCCCGTCCGCCCGCCGCGCCCTCCGACCGCGAGC
>JBEVNN010000076.1:0-5155 GCA_040508095.1 Gaiellaceae bacterium | reverse complement strand
AGCGTCACGGGCAGCGCCTTCGGAATGGTGCGTGTGCACCCCGGCGCGCGCGGCCGCGGAATCGGCTCGGCGCTGCTCGACGCCCTGCGGGCGGAGACGCGCACGATCGGCCGGGAGAGCGTCTGGGGGCGAGTCCGCGACTCGGCGTCGCTGGCGTTCGTCGACAAGCGCGGGTTCACCGAGGTCACGCGCGAGGTGAACGTGCTGCGCGACCTGAAGCCGGGCGACGGTGAGATCGCGGCCGGGATCTCAGAGCTCCGCGACGAGCACCTGCGCGGGGTCTACGAGCTCTGCGTCGAGACGATCCCCGAGATCCACTTGCCGCTGCCGGGCGAGGCGCCGCCGTACGACGAGTGGCTACAGAAGGAGAAGCACCAGGCGTCGGCCGGCTTTGTCGCGCTCGACGACGGCTCGGTCGTCGGCTACGCGCGCCTTTACGAGACGGGCCTGCCGCACCGGTTGGAGCACGGGCTGACCGCGGTGCGCCGCAGTCACCGGCGCCGCGGGCTCGCGACGGCGCTGAAGAAGGCGCAGATCCGCTGGGCCACCGACAACGGCTACTCGGAACTGGTCAGCGACATGGTCGAGGGCAACGCCGCTATGCGGGCCGTCAACGAGCGCCTGGGCTACCGCCCTCTGCCGCCCGTGGTCGTTGTAAGCGCGAGCGTGTCGTGATCGCCGTCCGGCGCGCCGAAAGCGACGCCGACCTCGAGGCCTGGCGCCGCGTACGGATCGCCGTCGTGCCGAACGAGCGGGCGCAGACGGTCGACGAGCTGAGGGAGGCGCTGACGCCCACCCAGCTCTACCTGCTCGCCGAGCTCGACGGCCGGGTTGCGGGCTCCGGCGTCGCCGGCCGCTCCGACCTCGCCGGCCAGGGCTTCCTCTCGCCACGCGTCCTCCCCGAGGCGCGGCGGCGCGGAGTCGGCACGGCGCTGCTCCGTGAGCTGGCCGAGCACGTCCAGCGGCACGGCTTCGATCGCGCAGGGGCGATGCTCGACGACACCGCCTCGTTGGCCTTCGTGGAGCGGTTCGGGTTCCGCGAGGTCGATCGTGACGTCGAGCAGGTCCGGGCGATCGGCGACGAGGCGTGGCCAGAGCCGCCGCCCGGGATCGAGGTCGTCTCGCTGGCCGAACGGCCCGAGCTGTTCGAGCGCGCCTACCACGAGCTCGCGCTGGAGGCGTTTCGGGACTTCCCGCTCGACCGGCCGATCGAGATCTCGCTCGAGGACTGGAACCGCGAGTGGCAGGTCTGGCCGGAGGGGTCGTTCTTCGCGCTCGCGGACGGCGAGCTCGTCGGCATGGCCGGCCTCATCCGCGACGACGATCGTCCCGGGCGGGCCGAGAACAGCCTCTCCGCCGTTCGCCGTGACTGGCGCCGGCGCGGCGTCGCGTCGCTGCTGAAGCGGACCGTTCTCGCCTGGGCCGCGGCAAACGGGCTGCAAGAGGTCTACACCTGGACGCAGAACGGTAACGCCGCCATGCGGGTCGTCAACGAGCGCCTCGGCTACGAGACCCGTTCCGTCGCCATCCGCGTCCGCGGCCGGCTGCCGCTCCCCCGGTGAGAGGCCTGCGCGCCACCACCGTCTACTACGGCCTCAGCTTCGGCGGCTACATGCCGACGTGGGTCGTCATGGCCGTCTACCTTGTGAACGAGCTGCACCTCTCGCCGCTCCAGCTGGTATTGATGGGGACGGCGATGGAGGCCGCGGTCTTCCTCTTCGAGGTGCCGACCGGTGTCGTGGCCGACACCTACAGCAGGCGGCTCTCGCTCGTGATCGGCTACCTCGGCATGGGCCTGGCGTGGCTCGCCGTCGGCCTGGTCTCGGCGCCGTGGCTGATCATCGCGCTCTGGGCCGCCTGGGGGCTCGCGTACACCTTCACCAGCGGCGCGGAGGAGGCCTGGATCGCGGACGAGGTCGGCGCCGACAAGGTGGGGCCGATCTTCCTGCGCGCCGCGCGCTGGGGTCAGGCCGGCGCGGTCGTGGGCCTCGTGCTCCAGGTCGCCGTCGGCACCCAGTCGCTGCGGGCGGGCGTGATCCTGGGCGGCGTCTTCACGATCCTCTGCGGGCTCGGGTGCATCCTCTTCATGCCCGAGACCGGGTTCCGGCGGCGGTCGCGCGAGGAGCGCGCTTCGGCTCTCGTCGAGCTGCGCACGACCGCAATGGCGGGAGCGCGGTTCGCCTGGGCCGCGCCGGTGATCGTGCTGCTGGCCGGCGTCGAGGTTTTCATGGGCGCCTCCAGCGAGGCGTTCGACCGCCTGAAGGAGGCGCATTTCCTCCGCGACGTGGGGCTTCCCGCGGTCGGCAGCCTCGACCCGGTCGTCTGGTTCGGGCTCTTCTGGCTCGTCGGGATGCTGCTGAACATCGCGGCGATCGGGAGCCTGATCAAGAGCGTCGAGCGCGGTAGCCGCCAGACGGTGGCGTACTTCCTGTTCGGGTTCACGGCAATCGAGCTCGTGGCGATGCTCTTCTTCGCGCTGACCGGCTCGACGTGGCTCGCGGTCGCGGCGCTGCTCGGGGTCTTTTTCTGCCGCAACATGCAGGGCCCGCTCTACAACACATGGCTGAACGAGCAGATCACGGAGTCGAGCGTGCGCGCAACGGTGATCTCGCTCACCGGCCAGGCGAACGCGATCGGCCAGGCGGGCGGTGGCCCGGTGCTCGGCGCCGTCGGCAACATCTGGGGTATCCGCGCCGCGCTGACGGTCGGCGCCGCCGCCATCGCGCCGGCGCTCGGCCTCTACGCCCGCGCGATCGCGCACCACGGCCGTGAGCCGGAGCTGGAAGAGCTTCCCGCCGCTGCTGCGGTAGACTGACCCGCGTTCGTAGGCGACGGGGCCTCGGGCGCGGCACGCGCTCGGGGCTTTTGTGTTTGAAGGGAGGACCGAGCGTGGCGCAGGTCGAGAGCAAGCCGAGGGCGACGAGCGATCCGGAGGCGCGGAAGCGCGTTCTCGATCGGATCAAGGACGAGCAGATCGAGTTCCTGCTCCTCTGGTTCACGGACATCGAGGGGCACCTGAAGAGCTTTGCGGTGACGCCGAGCGAGATCGAGGCCGCGCTCGACGACGGGATGGGCTTCGACGGCTCGTCGATCACGGGCTTCAACGCGATCGAGGAGTCGGACATGGTCGCGATCCCCGACCCGGAGACGTTCACGCCGATGCCGTGGAAGGAGGGCGAGACCAAGGTCGCACGCATGATCTGCGACGTCGTCACCCCGGACGGGCAGCCGTACGAGGGCGACCCGCGCTACGTCCTACGCCGCGCGCTCGAGCGGATGAGCGACATGGGCTTCGAGACGTTCAACGTCGGTCCGGAGCTCGAGTACTTCCTCTTCAAGGACGACGCCGGCACCGAGACCCTCGACGAGGGCGGCTATTTCGCCATGACCACCATGGACGCGGCCAGCGAGCTGCGCCAGGAGACGGTGCGCGCGCTGGAGTCGGTCGGGATCCCGATCGAGTACGTCCACCACGAGGTCGGTCCCTCGCAGCACGAGATCGACATGCGCTTCGCCCCCGCGCTGACGATGGCCGACCACACCGTCACCTACCGGCTGATCGTCAAGGAGATCGCGAAGAAGGCCGGCTATCACGCGACCTTCATGCCGAAGCCGATCTTCGGCGAGAACGGCTCGGGGATGCACACGCACATGTCGCTCTTCACGGACGGGCGCAACGCGTTCTTCGACGGCGACGACAAGTGGCACCTCTCCGAGACCGGCAAGGCGTTCATCGCCGGCCAGCTGCGTCACGCGCGCGAGATCTCGGCGGTGTTCGCGCAGTGGGTGAACTCGTACAAGCGGCTCGTGCCCGGCTACGAGGCCCCGGTGTACGTCGCCTGGTCGCAGCGCAACCGCTCGGCGCTGATCCGGATTCCGCTCTACAAACCGGGCTCCGAGCAGGCGACGCGGGCGGAGATCCGCTGCCCCGACCCCGCGTGCAACCCGTACCTGACCTTCGCGACGTTGCTGCATGCGGGCCTCGAGGGGATCGAGCGCGGCTACGAGCTGCCGGAGCCGATGGAGACGAACCTGTATCACCTCACGCCCGAGCAGCGGCGCGAGCGCGGGATCGTCTCATTGCCGGAAACGCTCGGCGAGGCGATCGACGAGCTCGCGGGCTCCGAGCTGGCGCGCAAGGCGCTCGGGCCGCACATCTTCGACCGCTATGTCGAGCTGAAGCGGAAGGAGTGGGACGAGTACCGCGTGCAACTCACGGACTGGGAGCTCGAGCGGTACCTCTCTGTGCTTTGAAATTCATGCGACAATCAGGGCGATTGCGCTTGCTGCGGCAGGCGTGATCCAACTGACGGCCGACTGCGAGCTGCTGGAGAATCCGCAGCTCGCGGTCGTTCCGGAGCCGGCCGTCAGTCGGGGTCTCCGCTGCTAGCAGCTCATGATCCGAAAGCCTCCCGTCGAAGACTGGGTGATCGGGGTCGAGCCGCTGTTGTCGTTGCACCACGTGTAGTTGGTGACCGTCATCGAGCTGGTGTTCTCGAGGTAGAACCGGTCGATCCAGTTGTTCCCCTGCGCGACGAATCCGCTCGTCGAGCTCGCGGGGGTGGGGTTCACGACGACGGCTCCGGCTCCCCGCTCCGGTGAGGGTCGCTCGAACCGGTTGCCCCTCAGCGTCAGGTTCGTCGGCGCCTGTGTCGAGACGATCGGGCTGATGAAGACGTCCATGATCGAGCAGTTCGTGAAGGTCGAGTTCTGGACGGTCACGCCGTCCGACTCCTGGATGAACAGGCACTCCATGTGGCCGCTCGGGTTCGCCGAGCGATCCATGTCGTGGAAGAGCCAGTTGTCGACCAGGATGTTGCGCGACTTGTCCGTGGCCGAATAGGCGCCGATCGTCTGGGAGTAGGCGTCGTGCCTGTTGCCGGACGCGCCGTTGCGGAAGGTGCAGTTCTGGCACCCGCGCAGGAAGATCCCGCCGGCGCTGAAGTCCACGTTGTCGACGACCATGTTGCTCGTCAGGCGCCCGCCGCTCGAGCCGTTCTGCGGCACCCAGAACATGTCCCTGGCGTTGAAGTTCTTGAACGTGAGGTTCTGAGCCCCATGCGTGTCTAGATCACCGACGATGGTGCTGGCGCCCTGGCCCTGAACCGTGACCGTCGAGGTCGAGGTGAAGTTCTGGTTCGGGTATGAGCAGGCC
>JBEVNN010000072.1:0-2540 GCA_040508095.1 Gaiellaceae bacterium | reverse complement strand
TGATCGGCTTGCCGTCCGGGCGCTCGTCCGAGTGCTCGTCGAAGAGGACGATCTGGTTCTTGCCGCGCGCCTTCGCGGTCATCATCGCGGCCTCCGCACAGGCGACCAGCTCGCGCGGGTTCATCGCGTGTTCCGGCCCCTGCGAGATGCCGACGGAGATCGTGATCTTCCCGGCCGGGCCGAACTCGACGTCGTCCAGCGCGTCGGTGAGCCGGCGAGCCAGGGTGAGCGCGTCGCCCGCGTCGCCGCTCGGCATGATCACGCCGAACTCCTCGCCGCCGAGCCGGCAGACCACGTCCGAGCCGCGCAGCGCGCCGCGCAGCAGGTCCGCCAGGTCGGTCAGCACCTGGTCGCCCGAGCCGTGGCCGTGGACGTCGTTGACTCGCTTGAAGTCGTCGATGTCGAGCATCAGCACCGCGACCGCGTCGCGGGAGCGGCTCGCGCGGGTCAGCTCGGCGCGCAGTCGCTCGTGGAAGTACCGGTGGTTGTAGAGGCCGGTCAGCGAGTCGGTCTGTGCCTGGTACTCGAGCCGCGCGCGGATCTGCGCGTTGTCGAGCGCGAGCGCGGCCGCGTCGGCGAAGCGGCAGGCGAGCTCGAACTCGTCGTCGCTGAACGACGCGTCCTCGCCGAGGCGGTAGATGTTGAGCGTCCCTTTCACGACGCCGCGTGCGATCAGCGGGACGGCGATCAGCGCCTCGGGCTCGTCCTCGGGAGTCCCGGGGACGGTCACGGTCCGCGGGTCGAGGTGAGCCTGGTTCGTCCGCACGGGCTCACGGTGCAGGGCCGCCCAGCCGGTGATCCCGACGCCGAACTCGGAGCGGCTGCTCATGATCTTGTCCGCCCACGTGTCGCGCGCGAGGACCGGGATCAGGACGGTCTGCGCTTCGTCGGCCTGGTAGATCGAGAGCGTGTCGTGGGGGACGAGCTCGGCCAGCGTGTCCGCGATGCGCTCGAGCAGGTTGTCCAGGCTCTGCTCCGAGAGGATGTGGTGGAAGACGTCCGCGAGCTGCCGATAGGACTGGACCAGCGGGTCCGGAGGGAGGGGCGCGTACACGGACGCGTCGACGTCCGGCGCGTGCGCAGGAGACACAGCCGCAAAGAGATGCCGCACGGCCATAGTTTCCCTATGAACAAGCGCCAGGAGATCCCCCGGAAAGGGGAACCCCGAAAAGATGACCCAACTAGGGTTGTTCGGCTTTTTCAGCCTCTTCGAGCTCCCGGCGGAGGTCGTTTACGGCTGGTAGCACAGCAAGTGCCGGGAGGATCGGCAGCCAGAGGTTGAAGATCCGGTAGACGACGACGCCGAGCAGCGCGCGCACGAACGGGAAGCCCATCCAGTGCAGCGCGAAGGTGAGCGCGATCTCGACGACCCCGGCGCCGCCGGCCGGGAGCGAGCGCCGGGTGAGCACGTAGCCGGTCGCGTAGCCGAGGATCAGCGCCGGGACCGAGAGGCGCGGGTTGCCGAAGAACTGCAGCGCTCCCCAGAGACACGCGATGTCTCCGGCCCAGTACAAGGTGATCCCGAGCACGCCGAGCCCGTGCTCCCGGGGCGGGGCGACGAACATCGAGCGCAGGATCGACAGCCCCGCCACGAAGTGAGCGAAGGCCTGACGGACCCGTCCGTGTGCCGGCGCCTTCGAGTAGCGAGGCGCACGCTTCGGCGAGCTCAGCCAGATCGCCACCATCGCGCCCGGGATGACGAGCAGCCACGGGAGGGTCAGCGTCATCGACACGTCGGCGCCACTCACGAGCAGCGCGATCGCAGAGCAGAGCGCGGCAGGAGCGAGGACTGCGTACTCGAGCGCCCCGAGCGCCAGCACGCGGGCGACCGCGCCGTCGCGATCCTCGCCGGCGCTGCGCAGGACCCAGTAGTCGACGGCAAAGCCGCCGCTCGTGCGGGTCGCGGCGAAGACGCCGAAGCCGCCGACCACCGCCTGCACCGTCCGGCCGAAGCTCAGGCTGGGACCGCCGTCGACCCGCGCGGTGTCGCGCACGGCGAGCACGTACCCGAAGTACGCGAGCAGTTGGCCGCCGAAGCAGAGCAGCAGCCACTCCGGGTGCAGGTGGCGCAGCGCCCGGTGGAGCGGCTCCGCACCGGCGAGTTCCGCAAGCAGCGCGACGGCTCCGAGCGCCAGCACCGTCGGTACGACGAGCACGAACAGCGGGCGGCGCTCGAGCCACGCGCGCGTTCGTCGAAGCGGGCCCGGAGGGGCCGGGGCGGCTGGCTGCGACATCCTCAGACGGTAGTCACGTGTATCAATCCCGTCGGAATTGGGGTAATTGACTGTTTCGATACGAGGAAGTAGGTTCGATGGCTCATTCAAAATGGCGTCGCAGCGATCGGCTTGGGGGAGGGGTCGTGCGAGAGAACGAAGTCCGACCCTCGGTGCGGCGGAGGGAGACAAACTTCAATCGGAGGACTAGCCGAGGCCCCGGTTGGCGGCTTGCAGCTCTGGCCGCCGTCTCTGCAGTCGTGCTCCTCCCCCAGACACCTTCGGCTCAGGGGTTAGCCGGTCCTTCCATAACTCCAATGGTTCGGG
>JBEVNN010000104.1:0-4730 GCA_040508095.1 Gaiellaceae bacterium | reverse complement strand
GGCCGAAGGCCCTCGTGGAGCTCGGCGGCCGGCCGCTGGCGGCGTACCAGGTCGAGCAGCTCGCGGCAGCGGGAGTCGATCGCGTGCTGGTCAGCTGCGCGGCCGGACAGGAAGGGCTGTTCGAGGCCGTGCTCGGCGGGATCGGGCCGGAGATCACGGCCGTGCCGGAGACGGAGCCGTTGGGCCGGGGCGGGGGGATTCGCTTCGCGGCGCAGCAGCGCCGTCAGACGGGCGACCTGTTCGCGCTCAACGGTGACGAGCTCGTCGACGTCGACCTGACGCGGCTGCTCGCGCTACACCGGGAGCAGGGGGCCGCCGCGACGATCACCGTTGTGCCGCTGCGCTCGCCGTTCGGCGTGGTCGACCTCGAAGACTCGCGCGTCACCGGCTTTCGCGAGGCCCCGCGGCTCGACCAGTGGGTCAGCTGTGGGATCTACGTGCTCGGCGAGGAGGCGCTCGAACGCTTCCCCGTGCGGGGCGACCACGAGACGTCGACCTTCCCGGAGCTGGCCGCCGAGGGGCGGCTGCACGCGCTTCGACACGAGGGCGTCTGGCTGACCGTCAACACCCCGAAGGATTTGCGCGTGGCGAGCGAGTACCTCGCGGAGCACCCGGGGTGGCCGGCAGGCTCGCGTGCGTGACCGCACAGTGGTAGGTTCGCGCCCCCTATGGCGGGGCGCGATCACTTGACCTCTCCGAATCTCGGCGGGCTCGACCGGTTCGCTGCCGAGTTGGAGAAGGTCGAGAAGCCCTGGGGGTACGAGCTGATCTGGGCAAAAACCGAGCGCTACGCGGGGAAGATCCTGTTCGTCCGGGCCGGGGAGTCGCTGAGCCTGCAGTTCCACAACGTCAAGGACGAGGCGTGGTACGTGCTCTCGGGGCGCGCGGAGCTCGAGCTGGGCGGGCCGGGGGAGCGCGTGCTGAACAGAGAGATCATCAGTGGCGGGGCCGCGTTCCACTTCCCGCCGGGCACGGTGCACCGGCTCACGGCCGTCGAGGACACGACGATCGTGGAGGTCTCGACGCCGCAGCTCGACGATGTGGTGCGGCTCGAGGACCGCTACGGGCGGGAGGGCACGACCGAAGCCTGACACACCTGTGTTAAGGTTTCGCCCATGCGAACGGCGACGGTAGGGCAGGCCGCGGAGCGGACCGGCTGGTCCCCGCGCATGCTGCGTTACATCGAGCGCTCGGGACTCGTCGTCCCGCGGCGCACGCGCTCGGGCCATCGCCGCTACGGCCTGCTCGAGCTGAACCAGCTGCGGTCGCTGCAGGAGCTGCGCCGGCACTTTCGCGTCGAGCTCCGGGAGCTCGCGTTTGCGGCGCGGCTGCGGCGCGAGCCGGACTTGCGGGCGGCCGTGGACACCTGGCTTGCCGGAACCGAGTTGAGCGCGCTCGATTGGGAGCAGCGCAAGCACGAGCGGCTGTTGGCCGCCTGAATCAACAGCGAAGGAGCGAGATGGCTACGACAAGGCGACATGACGTGAAGGACTTGACGCTGGCGGCCGAAGGGCTGAGCCGGATCGAGTGGGCCGACCGACAGATGCCGGTGCTGGCGGCGATCCGTGAGCGCTTCGAACGCGAGCAGCCGCTCGCGGGCTACCGCGTCGCGGCGTGCCTCCACGTCACGAGCGAGACCGCGAACCTGATGCGCACGCTCAAGGACGGCGGCGCCGATGTCGTCCTGTGCGCCTCGAACCCCCTGTCGACGCAGGACGACGTCGCGGCGGCGCTCGTCGAGGAGTTCGACATCTCCGTCTTCGCGATCAAGGGCGAGGACAACGACACCTACTACCAGCACATCGAGGCCGCGGTCGACCACAAGCCGCAGCTGACGATGGACGACGGCGCCGACGTGATCGGCGTCCTGCACTCGCACCGGCGCGAGCAGCTCGGCGACATCCTCGGCGGCACCGAGGAGACGACGACGGGCGTGATTCGGCTCAGGGCGCTCGAGCGCGACGGTGCGCTCGGGTTCCCGGTGATCGCCGTCAACGACGCGCAGACGAAGCACCTGTTCGACAACCGCTACGGCACGGGGCAGTCGACGATCGACGGAATCGTGCGGGCGACGAACATCCTGCTCGCGGGCCGGACGTTCGTGGTGGCCGGCTACGGCTGGTGCGGCCGCGGCGTCGCGAGTCGCGCCAAGGGCATGGGTGCACACGTGGTCGTTACCGAGGTCGACCCGCTGCGTGCGCTCGAGGCCGTGATGGACGGCTTCCAGGTGCTGCCGATGGAGCAGGCGGCGCGCCAGGGCGACATCTTCGTGACCGCCACCGGTGACAAGTCGGTGATCACGCGCGACCACATGCTGGCGATGAAGGACGGGGCGATCCTCGCCAACACGGGCCACTTCAACGTCGAGATCGAGATCCCGGCGCTGCGGGCTCTCGCGACGGACACGCGCACTCTCCGCCAGTTCGTGGACGAGTTCATGCTCGAGGACGGGCGCCGCCTCTACCTGATCGCGGACGGGCGGCTGGTGAACCTCTCCGCGGCCGAGGGCCATCCCGCGCAGGTGATGGACATGTCATTTGCGAACCAGGCGTTCTCGGCGGAGTACGTGGTCTCGAACGCAGCGAGCCTCGAGAAGAAGGTCTACCCGGTGCCGGAGGAGATCGACCGGGAGATCGCGCGCCTCAAGCTCGAGACGATGGGCGTCACGATCGACCGGCTCACCGAGGAGCAGGCCAAGTACCTCGCCTCGTGGGACGAGGGGACCTAGTCCCCACCGCCCGCCATCGTCTGGACCTTGCTCGAGCCTGAACGAATCATCCGCCTGGAGCAGGACGCGGTGGTCCTGCTCGACCAGCGGCGCCTCCCGGAGGAGGAGGTCGAGCTGCGCTGCTCGTCCGCCGCGGAGGTCGCGCAGGCGATCCGCGCGCTCGCCGTACGCGGGGCGCCGGCGATCGGGATCGCGGCTGCGTACGGGTATGCGCTCGCCGCCGCGCGCGGAGAAGACCTGGACTCGGCGGCCGACGTGCTGGCGGCGTCGCGGCCGACGGCCGTCAACCTGGAATGGGCGCTGCGCGAGGTGCGGGCGGCCCGCGACCCGGCGGCGCGCGCCCGAGAGCTGCACGCGGAGGAGGTCGAGCGCTGCCGGCGGATGAGCGAGCACGCGGCGGAGCTGGTCGACGCGGGCTCCAGCGCGCTCACGCACTGCAACACCGGCGCACTCGCGACCGGCGGCGTGGGCACGGCGCTCGGCGCCCTCCGCGAGGCCTGGGCACGCGGCTTGCTTCAGCGCGTCTTCGTCGACGCGACGCGGCCGCTGCTCCAGGGGGCGCGGCTGACGGCGTGGGAGCTCGAGGCCGACGGGATCCCGCACACGGTGATCGCGGACTCCGCGGCCGGCGCGTTGCTGGCTGCGGGCGAGGTCGACTGCGTGTTCGTCGGCGCCGACCGCATCGCCGCGAACGGCGACACCGCGAACAAGGTCGGCACCTACCCGCTCGCCGTGCTCGCAGCTCGTCACGAGGTGCCGTTCTACGTCGTCGCCCCGTCGTCGTCGGTCGACCTGACCCTCGACAGCGGCGCGGAGATCCCGATCGAGGAGCGCGACCCCGGTGAGGTGAACTCGCGCTTCGGCGCCTGGAACCCGGCGTTCGACGTCACGCCGGCCGAGCTGATCCGGGCGATCGTTACCGAGCACGGCGTCCATCGCGCGCCGTACGTGGAGGCGCTCGGCACGGCGGTGCCTGCGTGAAGGCCTTGATCCTCGCGGCGGGGTATGCGACGCGGCTCTACCCGCTGACGCTCGACCGCCCGAAGGCGTTGCTCCCCGTCGGCGGGAAACCCATGCTCGACCATCTGATGGAGCAGCTCGAGCAGGTCGAGGGCCTGGACGAGGTGTATGTGGTCACCAACTCGAAGTTCGCGGAGGCCTTTCGCGAGTGGGCGGCCGCACGCTCTGGGCTGCCGCTGCGGATCATCGACGACGGCACGGTCGACGACGACTCCAAGCTGGGCGCGATCGGCGACCTCGACCTCACCATCCGCGAGGCCGAGCTCGACGACGATCTCATTGTCCTCGCCGGGGATAACCTCTTCAGCGAGAGCATCGCGCCGTTTCCGGTGTTCGCGCTGCGCAAGGGCGGGCCGGCGCTCGGCGTCTACGACGTCGGGGACCTCGACACGATTCGCCGCTACTCGGTGATCGAGCTCGACGACGACGACCGCGTCACCCGGCTCGAGGAGAAGCCCGAGCGGCCGCGGAGCACCCTGGCGGGTATCGCGCTCTACTTCTACCCTCGGTCGGCGCTCCGCTACGTGCGGGAGTACCTCGAGGACGGGAACAACCCGGACCAGCCGGGCCGCCTCGTGCAGTGGCTGTACCCGCGGACTGCCGTGTACGGCTGGCGCGTGCCGGGGCGCTGGTTCGACGTCGGCTCCAAGGAGACGCTCGCCGAGGCCGACCGTGCGTTCACAGGCGGGGGATAGCCCGGCACACATCCGTCACAAAGGCGTAACACACGCGTGAAGCCATCGTCTCTAGGCTCGCCGTGGCGGTGAGTGTGGTGTGACGTGAAGCTCCTAGACCTGATTCTGCCCGTGCGCTGCGTCGTCTGTGACGCCGCCGGAGAGCAGCTGTGTCGGGCCTGCCGCGACGCCCTCCCGCGGTTGTGCCCGCCCTGGTGCCACCGCTGTGGCGCTCCGACCGCCTGGCCCGTCGAGCGGTGTCGCGAGTGCTCCGGCCGCCGCCTCGCGTTCGCCTCTGCTCGTGCCGC
>JBEVNN010000050.1:0-8651 GCA_040508095.1 Gaiellaceae bacterium | reverse complement strand
AGTGGCGAAGACAATGGGCCGGCGCGTCCAAAAACGGTCTAAATGGGAACGCGTTGGATCTAGATATGGGAGCGCGTTGGATCTAGATCTCGGGCCTAGACGTGGATCTGGTCGCGGCGGCTGACCCCAAGCTTCCGGAGGATGTTGTGCACGTGGTTCTTGACGGTGGCGGGCTCGATCGAGAGCCGGCGCGCGATCTGCTTGTTCGAGAGCCCGTCTGCGATGAGCGCGGCGATCTCCCGCTCACGCGGCGTCAGCGCATGGCCCTTCGACTGCCGTCGTACCGCGGCAAGCACCGCAACCCGCTTGGCCAGGGCTGCGGAGACCCTCGGCGAGCATTGCAATACGCCGTCCGTGGCTGCTGCGACGACTCCGGCCAGTTCGGCGAGCGGCTGCTCGACTGTCGCGTAGCCCGCAATCCCCGCCTCGACCAGGTCGACCACGCCGGACTCGTCCTCGCGGACCCCGGTCACGACGATCTTCGCGTCCGGAGCGGCGGCTGCGAGTGCACGAACCGTCCCCGGCCCGGCGAGCGACTCGCCGTCGATGAGGATGACGTCGGCTTCACTCATGCCGACGGCCAGGCACGCAACGTCGCCGTGCGCGCTGCCGGCGACCACGATCCCGTCCTCGTCGGCCAGCGCGGCCGCGAGCAGGTCACGGTGGACGCGCACGTCCGCGACCAGGAAGACTCGGACGAGGGGCCGCCCTTGGCCAGCGAGCTGAGCCGCAGCGCCTGCCTCGCCGTACGCCTCGATTACCGTCTGCCGCAGCGATGGTGGTCTCCGTCGCATGCGTCCCCCGTTATGGCCAGCGGACGATAACCGATCGCCCGGTCGGGCGTCGCACGCGCGATAATGCGCGGCCTGTGATCGTCGAGCGGAGCATGGACCCGGGCTGGTTGTCCAACGCGTACCTGATCGCGGACAGGCCCGGCGGCGCCGCGGTCTTCGTCGATTCCGGCGCGCCTCTGCGACCGCTGTTCGACGCGGTGTCAAACAACGGCCTGCGGGTCACGCATCTGCTGACCACGCACGCGGACGCCGACCACATCGCCGGCGACGACGCGATCCGGGGGCGCTACGACTGCCCCGTCGTGAAGGGCGACCTCGTGACGGGCGGGCTCTCGATCCGCGCTCTGCCGACGCCCGGGCACAAGGACGATCACCTCGCGTTCGTCATCAACGACGAGCTCTGCTGCAGCGGGGACGTCCTGTTCAAGGACGCAGTGGGCGGCGGTGACTTCGAGCAGATCCGCCGCTCCGTGATGGACGTGCTGATGAAGCTCCCGCCGGAGACGCGTGTTCTGCCGGGGCACACCGACGAGACGACGATCGGCCGCGAGTGGGAGGAGAACCCGTTCGTCCGCGTCTGGCGAGGCGCAGAGCCGGAGGGGACCGAGCCGGTGCGGGTAGGCGGGGAGGAGGCGACGCTCGTCGTCTGGTCGCCCGACTACGACGGCAACGGCAAGGCCTGGGTTCGCTTCTCGGACGGCCGCGACGCGATCGTCGGCGGCTCACGCGTGGAACGCGGCTAGGCGCTCCGCCTCGTCCTCGAGCTCGGCACGCGCGGCGCGCTCGAGGCGGCCGAACGGCTCGAGCGTGATGCGTCCGCTGTCGTAGCGCCAGGCGCCCGCGACTCTCCCGTCGACCAGGAAGGTCCGCTCGGACTGCGGGTTGCGGACGTTGAAGATCCGCTTGCGGTGCTCCTCGGCGAGGATGCCCGTGCGGCGCGCGTGGACGAGCACCGTCGCGTCCCAGGTCGGCAGGAAGCGCACGGGCGCCGGCGCCGCGGACGGCGGGAGCGGCGCGCGCGGGACGTCGACGAGCTCGCGGCCGGCCTCGTCGCGGAACCGGCGTAAGGGCACCCGCTCGAGAGCCCCCGCGAGCGCGCGCACGCTCATCCCGGCCCAGTTCGCGATGTCCCGTTGCGGCGCCGGTCCGAACGCACCCAGGTAGCGGCGAACGAGGTGCTCGCGTGCTTCCTCCTCGCCGAGCTCCGGCTCCGGCCCGACCCAGTCCTCGGCGAGCCCGAAGAGATCAGCGCGTCGCCGCTCCCAGGTGCCGGACGGCGGCACGCGCACGAGGTCGAGCCAGATGCCGACGCCCGGAACCCAGAGCCCGGCGTCCGCGATCTCCTTCTGGCGCCGCGGCCCGTCGGCGAGGAAACGCCGCAGGCGCTTGGCCGCCCGCCGAACCGCGCGCGCGTCTGTGCGCTGCACGCTCCGCGACCACGCCATCCGCTCGGCCCGCACGGCGATGACGAGCGGCCAGTAGTCGGCGCGGGAGACGACGTGGATGGTGTTGCGCATCAGCGTCGCCTGCACGAGCGCGCGCCGCTCGAGCGCGCGAGTGAGGGCGTCGCGCTCGAAGCCGGCGACGCGAGTCCAGAGACCGACGTAGCCGGACGGGGCGTACTGGTTCTGCAGGCAGCCGACCTGCTCGACAGCGCGAGGGAGCGAGAGGCGCCGCCGCTCGAGCAGCAGCTGCCGTGCGAGCAACGCTCGGTTCAGCTCGGCCTGGGTGAGTACGCGCTCCGCGATGGCGGGACGCTAGCGCCGGTAAGCTCGCGCCGGTGATCGTCCCGGAAGAGATCGACGCCTACGCCGAGGCGCACACGACGGCGCCCGAGCCCTTGATGGCCGAGCTCGCCGCGGAGACGCGGGCGACGATGAGCTCGCCGCAGATGCTGACCGGCACCGTCGAGGGCCGCTTCCTCGAGCAGCTCGTCTTCGCGCTCCAGGCGAAGCGAGTGCTCGAGCTCGGCACGTTCACCGGCTATTCGTCGCTCTCGATGGCCGCGGGCCTGCCTGACGGTGGACACATCGACACGTGCGAGGTGTCCGAGGAACACGCGGACGTGGCGAGGCGGTACCACGCACAGAGCCCGTACGGCGACCGGATCACGATCCACATGGGGCCCGCGCTCGAGACGATCGAGCGGTTGGGCGGGGAGTGGGACTTCGCCTTCGTCGACGCGGACAAGGAGAACTACGCCAACTACTACGAAGCGCTGGTGCCGAGGCTGAAGGCGACCGGGCTGATGGCGATCGACAACACGCTCTGGAGCGGGCGCGTGATCGACGACGAGGACGACTCGGCGCCGACGAAGGCGATCCGGGAGCTCAACGACCGAATCGCCGCGGACGACCGCGTGATCGCGGTGCAGCTCACCGTGCGCGACGGGGTGACGCTGGTCCGGCGCCGCTAGGGGTCGCGCCGCTAAAGATTCCGGTTCCGGCTGCCGATTCACGGCCCGTGAACCGCGGTTCGCAACGATCCGCACCTGCGGCGGCACGCTGGATCGACCGGTGGCTCGACGCCTGCCGTGATCTCGCCGACCTGTCGCAGTCAAATCCGATGACGGACGCCGTCGTCGACGAGGTCGACGGCCGCATGATTCGCATCGGCGATGCCTGGTTGGCGGACTTCGCCTCCTGCAACTACCTCGGCTTCGACCTCGACCGGGAGATCATCGCCGCGGTTCCTGAGTACCTGGAGCGCTGGGGGACGCACCCGAGCTGGTCGCGCCTCCTCGGCAGCCCGGTCCTCTACGAGCAGATCGAGGAGCGGCTCACCGAGCTGATCGGCGCAGAGGACACGCTCGTGCTGCCGACGATCACGCTGATTCACATGTCCGTGATCCCGGTGCTGGCCGGCGGCGGAACGATCTTCCTCGAGAAGCGCGCACACAAGACGATCTTTGACGGGTGCGAGCTGGCGAAGGTCCGGGGCGCGACGGTCAGGCCATTCGCCTTCGAGGACGTCGAGGACCTCGAACGTCTGCTGCGTGCGGGCAGTTCGGCACCGCGGCTGATCTGCATCGACGGCGTCAACAGCATGACCGGCAACGCCGCGGACGTAACGGCCTTCGCCCGCCTCGCGCGCGAGTACGACGCGCTCCTCTACGTCGACGACGCGCACGGGTTCGGCGTCATCGGCGAGCGTGCGGCCGACGAGACGAGCCCGTACGGCATGCGCGGGAACGGGATCATGCGCTACTTCGACGAGAGCTACGACCACGTGGTGCTCGTCGCCGGGCTCTCCAAGTCGTACTCGTCGCTCGCTGCGTTCCTCGCCTGCCCGCCCGAGCTGAAGCGGTTGCTGAAGACGGCTGCGCCGCCCTACCTCTACTCCGGCCCCTCGCCCATCGCATCGCTCGCGACCACGCTCGCCGGCCTCGAGGTGAACGAGGAGCGCGGCGATGCGATCCGCGCCGACCTCTGGCGCAAGACCGCGGCCGTGCTGGACTGCCTCGACCGCCTTGGCGCGCACACCCCGAACCGCTCGGGTTTCCCGATCATCGAGGTGCCGCTGGCTCGGCACGAGGATGTCGACGCCGTCGGGCGCTTCCTGTTCGAAAACGGGATCTACGTCACCCTGGCTGCCTACCCGCTCGTGCCCAGGAGCGAGGTCGGCTTCCGGATCCAGGTCACAGCCTCGAACACGAACGCCGAGATCGAGCAGCTCGTCGACGTTCTCGGCCAGCTCGCCAATCGGTTCGACCTGCAGCCGGCGCGGGCGAAGGTGAGGGCGGCGTGATGCGCAGCTGGCGTCGAAGCAGCTGGTGGTGGTACGCGGCGTTTGCCGGCACGCTCGCCGGGCTCTACATGTGGGTGCCGCCTTTCAAGGGCTCAGGCCCCGTGCTGAACGTCGTCGGCTTCTCCGGTGTCGCCGCGATCGTCGTCGGCGTCTGGATGCACTCTCCGCGCGCGCGGATCGCGTGGTGGCTCTTCGGTGTCGGCCAACTCCTGTTCTTCAGCGGCGACGTCTACACCTACAGCAACCCGGACGCCCCCTTCCCATCGCCGGGCGACGCGCTCTACCTCGCGGTCTACCCGGTGCTGATGGCGGGCCTGCTGGTGCTCGTCAGGCGACGGAACCCGCGGCGCGACCCGGCAGCCCTGATCGACGCGCTGATCCTGACGATCGGCGTCGGCCTGCTCTCGTGGGTGTTCCTGATTGCGCCCAACATCCACCTCGGGGACATCTCGTGGCTCGCCAAGGCCGTCTCGATCGCATACCCGCTCGGCGACGTGCTCCTGCTCGCCGCGGCGATCCGGCTCGCGGTCGACGCGGGCAAGCGCGCGCCGGCCTTCTACCTCCTGGCCGGAAGCATCGTCTGCCTCCTCGCCACCGACTCCGCGTACAACCTCGCGATCCTCAAGGGCACCTACGACCACAGTCAGCTGATCTACGACCTCGGCTGGATGGCCTACTACATCCTCTGGGGCGCCGCTGCACTCCATCCGTCGATGCGCGTGCTCGAGGAGCCCGCGGTCGACTCGCGGCCGCGGCTGACCTCGCTCCGGCTCGCCCTCCTCGGCGCCGCGTGCCTGATCGCGCCGGCCATCCGATTCGCCCAGTCGCTCGGCAACGCCGACGTGCTGGTTCTGATCGTCGCCTCCGCCGTCCTCTTCCTCCTCGTCGTGGCCAGGATGGCCGGCCTGGTCCGGCAGGAGGAGCGGATCGTGGCGCGGGAGCGCACGCTTCGCGTGGCCGGTGCCGAGCTCGTCGGGGCGGCCGGCTACACCCAGATCTACGAGGCCGCGATCGTCGGTGTCCGGCAGCTGCTGGGGCAGGATCCCTGCGTCCACCTTGCCCTGCTGCGGCCCACCGGACCGGCCGTTGCGGCGTCGTCCCAGGGCTGTGAGTGGCCGCTGACCGAATCCACTTTTGACTGGCTGCAGGGCCGCGCCTCCGAGGTTCGCGTGCCCTATCAGGAGGTTCCCCGCGAGATTCGCAGCGAGCTGCGCCTCGAGGGCGGGCACACCGTCCTCCTCGCGCCGCTCGCGATCCGCTCCGTTGTTCGCGGCCTGCTGGTCGCCAACTCGAACGGCGAGGTCTCGGAGGAGGTCGCGAACTCGTTCGAGGCGCTCGGCCTTCAGGTGTCGCTGGCGGTCGAAGGCGCGTCGCTCGCAGCCGACCTGCACCGTCGCCAGAGCGAAGCGCGCTTCCGTTCGCTCGTGGCACATTCGAGCGACCTGATCACGGTGCTCGACGACCGTGGGGTCGTCACGTACCAGAGCCCGTCCGTCGAGCGCGTCCTGGGCTACCCCGTCGATGAGGTCGAAGGAACGCAGTTCGACTGGCTCCTCAGTGAGACCGACCGGCCGCGGCTCCAGCGCCTGATCGCCGGCGACGGCTCGGGCAGCACCGAAGCCCACACGCTCGAGTGCTCGCTGACCCACAAGGACGGCGCCACCCTTCGGTTCGAGGTCCAGCACACCGACCTCCTGCACGACGAGCACGTCCGCGGCATCGTGCTGAACAGCCGCGACGTCAGCGAGCGGAAGGCCTTCGAGGAGCAGCTCGCGCACCAGGCCTTCCACGACCCGGTCACGAATCTCGCCAACCGGGCGCTCTTCTCCGACCGGGTCGAGCACGCCCTGATGCGGTCGCAGCGCGGCTTCCCGGACATCGCGGTCGTGTTCATCGACCTCGACGACTTCAAGACCGTCAACGACAGCCTCGGCCACGCCGCCGGCGATCAGGTGCTCCAGGAGGTCGCCCGCCGGCTGCGGATCGCGGTACGGCCGACCGACACGGTGGCCCGCTTCGGCGGTGACGAGTTCGCCGTTCTGCTGGAGAGCGTCAACGACTCGTCTCAGGCAGCCGACGCGGCCGCGCGGATCCTGCACGCGCTCGAGATCCCGTACGAGATCGACGGCAAACAGGTCTTCCCGCGCGCGAGTATCGGCATCTGCCTGGTCGACCGGGAGGACACGGTCCCCGAAGCGGCGGAGCTCCTGCGCAACGCCGACGTCGCCATGTACATGGCCAAGCGCGACAGCAAGGGCAGCTACCGCGTCTTCGAGCCGGCGATGCACGAGCGTGTCGTCGAGCGACTCGAGCTGCGCGCCGAGCTGCAGCGGGCGATCGAGGACGACCAGCTCGAGCTCCACTACCAGCCGGTCGTCCGGCTGACAGGGCACGAGATCCTCGGCGTCGAGGCGCTGCTGCGCTGGCAGCACCCCACCCGCGGCACGATCCCGCCGAACCAGTTCATCCCGCTCGCGGAGGAGACTGGCCTGATCATCTCGATGGGCCGGTGGGTGCTGAACGAGGCCTGCATCGAGGGCGTCCAGATCCAGAAGCGCTTCGAGCGCGGGGAGCCGCTCGCGATCAGCGTCAACCTCTCGGTGCGTCAGCTCCAGTCCGACTCGATCGTCAGCGACGTGCGCTGCGCGCTCGAGACGAGCGGCCTGCCGCCGGGATCGCTCGTGCTCGAGATCACCGAGTCCGTGATGATGTCCGACACCGACTTCGCGGTCCAGCGCCTCACCGAGCTGAAGGACCTGGGCGTCAGGCTCGCGATGGACGACTTCGGCACCGGCTATTCGTCGCTGAGCTACCTCAGCCGCTTCCCGGTCGACATCCTGAAGATGGACCGCTCGTTCGTCGGCTCGGGCGAGAACGTCGCGCTCCAGTCGGCGATCATCGCGCTGGGCGCGAGCCTCGAACTCGACGTCGTCGCCGAGGGGATCGAGCTGGAGGAGCAGGAGCGCTCGCTCCACGACCTCGGTTGCGAGCTGGGCCAGGGCTTCCTCTTTGCGCGCCCGATGTCGAGCGCGGATCTCGCCACGTTCCTCTCAGGCCGGCCGGAATGGTCCGACACCGACCTGGACGCGGCGACGAATGCAGCATAGTCACGAGGCGCTCGACCGCCCCGGCGGCTTCGAGCGGGCACGGCTGCTCGCGCCGCTCCGGCACCGCGACTTCCGCCTGCTCTGGAGCGGAATGGCCGTTTCGCTCGTCGGCGACGGCATCTTCCTGATCGCGGTCGCCTGGGAGACCTACGTCCTCTGGAACGCGCCAGCGGCGCTCTCGATCGTCGGGATCGGGATGACGGTCCCCACGGTCGTGTTCCTCCTCGTCGGCGGCGTGTTGAGCGACCGGCACGACCGGCGCCTGCTGATGCTGTGGGCGGACCTCGTGCGCGCGGGCGCGGTCGCCTGCCTTGCCGGGCTCGTCTTCGCGGACGCTCTCCGGCTGTGGGAGCTCGTCGCCCTCGTCGCGATCTACGGTTGCGGGACGGCGTTCTTCACGCCGGCGTTCGAGGCGATCGTCCCCGACCTCCTGCCGGCGGACGACCTTCCGGCTGCCAACTCGCTCGACCAGTTCGTGCGTCCGATCGCGCTTCGCCTCCTCGGGCCGCTGCTCGGCGGCTGGCTCGTCGCTGTCGGTGTGGGGCTCGCATTTGCCGTGGACGCTGCCTCCTTCGGGGCCTCCGCGGTTGCAGTGCTGATGCTGCGGCCACGAGCGCACGCAAGCGTCGAGCACGGATCGCACGGCGCGGCGGTGCGGGAAGGGCTGACGTTCATCCGGCGCCGCGTGTGGCTCTGGGGGACGCTCGCCGCCGCCGCGGCGGCGTACCTCGTCTTTCTCGGGCCCAGCGAGGTGCTTCTCCCGTACATGGTCAAGAACGAGCTTCACGCCTCAGCCGCCGACCTGGGGCTGGTGTTCGCGGCGGGGGGTGTCGGTGCGATCGGGGCGGCACTCTGGATGGGCCAGCGTGGGCATCCGCGCCGCGACGTGACCGTGATGTACGTCACCTGGACGCTCGCGACTCTCGCCATCGCGGGCTACGGCCTGGCAACGGCGGCCTGGCAACTGATGGCGGCCTGCCTGATCTTCAACGCTCTGGAGACC
>JBEVNN010000026.1:0-4928 GCA_040508095.1 Gaiellaceae bacterium | reverse complement strand
CGCCGTCGGGGCCGCGAACGGCCAGAACCCGCTGCCGATCGTGCTGCCGTGCCACCGGGTGATCGGCGCGGACGGCTCGCTCACGGGCTTCGGCGGCGGGCTCCACGTGAAGCGGTTCCTCCTGGAGCACGAGGGCGCGCTGCTCCCGCTCGGCTAGCCCTACGTTCCGCCGGCCTGAGTAGACTCGTTTGCGCAATGGCCCGTTGGTACGCGATCGCGCTGCACCAAACCGGCTGATCCGCCGCTTCCAGTTCAGCGTCCGAGGAAGCGGCGGGACAGGACGCGCTCGAGCGCGGCTGCACTGACGCGGCTGCCGAAGGCGCGTGCCTTCCCCGCCTGAATGTTGGAGAGGAAGGTGATCGCGATGCCGATGCCGCATCGCACACAGATGCAGGTGATCAAGCGCCGGCTCGTCGGGAAGGAAGGCGGCGAGCGGATCAAGGAGCTCCGCGCCATCCTCGAGGAGCTGCCCGGGTATAGGAGCGGCCCGTACGCGGACATCCGCAAGTGGGTGACCGGCCAGATCGAGGAATCGCGGATCCGCAAGAAGGCGGTGCACCGCGACTCGATCGCCGTGCGCCGCGAGGGCGTCGCGCAGATCGCCCTGGTCGGCCCGCCGAACGCAGGCAAGTCGTCGCTGCTCCAGGCGCTCTCGAGCATCCAGATCAGGACCGGTGACTACGCGTTCACAACGACGCGCCCCGTACCGGCCGTCACGCGGATCCACGGCGTGCCGGTGCAGCTCGTCGAGATTCCGGGCTTGATCGAGGGCGCGACCGACGACCGCGGCGGCGGGCGGGCGCTGCTCGGCGTTCTACGGAGCGCAGACGCGATGGTGCTCTGCCAGGACGCGACGGCGCCGCTCGGCGGTCTGAGCTCGGTTCGCGCGGAGCTCGAAGTGGCGGGCATCGACAAGCGGGCAATCGTCGCCGTCACGAAGCTCGACGAGACCGAGCCGGAGCGGGTTGCCGAGATCTCGGAACGGCTGGGCCTGCCGGCGATCGGCGTCTCCGTCCTCGACGACGGCAGCCTCGACCGGTTTCGCGAGGAGCTCTGGCAGCTCACGGGCCTCATCCGCATCTACCTGCGCCGCCCGGGTCAGGAGGACGAGGAGCCGAACGCGCTCCCGCCCGAAGCGACCGTCGTCGATGCCGCGCGTCTGGTTCACCACACCCTCGCCGAGACGTGCACCGGAGCGCGCATCACGGGCCCTTCGGCGAAATTCGACCACCAGCGCGTCGGCCGCGACCACGTCCTTGCCGAAGGCGACACGGTCGAGATCGTGTGAGCGCGACAGTTACCGAGTGTGCTCGCGGGCGCCGTCAGCAGCGGCTGCCGCCTGTTCGGCCTCGGGCCCGATCAAGTACCAGGCCTCGACCTCGCCCTTTCCCTTCACCTCGATCGTCCCACGCGGCTCACATTCGAACTCGTCCGCGAGCAGTTCGTAGGTCGCGCGCGTGATCTGGATCCGTCCCGGCGTCCCGTGGGACTCCATGCGGCTGGCCGTGTTCACGGCGTCGCCCCAGAGGTCGTAGAGAAAGCGCTTGCGGCCGATCACACCGGCCACGACCGGGCCCGAGTTGATGCCGATCCGGAGCTCATGGCCGAGGTGCGCGACTTCCTCGTGCGAGCGCATCGCCTCGAGCATGTCGAGTGCCATCAGCGCGAGCGCGCGAGCATGGTCGGGGCGCGGTGTCGGAACGCCGGCGGCGACCATGTAGCAGTCGCCGATCGTCTTGATCTTCTCGAGCGCGTACCGCTCTGCGAGCTCGTCGAAGTGGCTGAAGAGGCGATCGAGGTAGCCCACCACCTCTGCGGGCGGGAGCCGTTCCGACCAGGGGGTGAACTCGGCCACGTCGGCGAAGAGGATCGAGGCCGAGCCGAAGTGATCCGCGATCGGCTGCGTCTCGTCTTTGAGCTTGTCGGCGATCGAGCGCGGCAGGATGTTGAGGAGCAGGTTCTCGGCCTTCGCCTGTTCCAGCCGGAGCGCCGAGAGCGCAGCGCGGCGCTCGGCGGCGAAGACCGCGAGCAGCGTGAACACGATGGTGCCGCCGACCGCGATGTTCAGCGCCAGCATCGTGCTCGTGAACCAGACGGGCAGCGGCTCCCAGACCGGGCCGATGATCTCGCCCGCGAGTCCCGATCCGAGGAACACGACGAGATACGCGACGTACCAGCGCGCCGCAGACCTGACCTCGCTGAACACGAGCGCGCCGAGCGGGGCGAGAATCCCCCACAGGCCGACGCCGCCCGCGTCGAGGAACCCGCCGAGCGGGATCATCGACAGGGTCGGCGCGAACAGGATGGCGAGCTGGCCCACCAGGAGGAACCGCGGGAAGTCGCGCGTGCGGGAGAACACGACGATCGCGCCGAGCAGGACGGCGAAGTACACGAGCGGCACCACGCCAACCGGTGACCCGAACGCGAGATACAGCGCGCCCCACAACGCCGAAACCGGCAGGATCAAGACCGAGATCAGGACCAGCAGCGCCTTGTGGGTACGCAGGTCCTCGTTGTCGTGGGGATCCGCGCCGACGAGCGCCAGCCGCGCGGTGATTCGGTCCAAGAGCTGCATTCCGGGGACGTTAGTCAAGAGGAGATAGAGCGAAACCTGGCCGAGCGGATGATCAGGGCGAACGGGGTCGACCTCTGCACCGAGGCGTTCGGCGATCCGGCCGACCCAGCGATCCTCCTGGTGATGGGCGTCGGCGGGTCGATGCTCTGGTGGGAGGAGGGCTTCTGCCGCCTGCTCGCCGAGGCCGGCCGGTTCGTGATCCGCTACGACCATCGAGACACGGGCCGCTCGGTCACCTATGAGCCGGGAGCTCCCGAGTACACGGGGGCCGACCTCGTTGCCGACGCGGTTGGCGTGCTCGACGCCTACGCGATCGCGGCCGCGCACGTGGTCGGAGTCTCGGCGGGCGGGGCCTTCGCGCAGCTGCTCGCCCTCGCGTTTCCGGAGCGCGTGCTCTCGCTCGTTCTCATCAGCACGTCTCCCGCCACGCCGGGCGAGCGGGCGCTTCCGGCTCCGACCGAGCGCTTTGAACGGTTCCTGGCGACCGCGGAGGTGGACTGGTCCGATCGAGACTCGGTCGTCGACTACGTCGTCGGCTATGCGGAGATGCTCGCCGGCGGCGAGCGCTGCTTCGACGAGGCCGCTGCCCGGGAGCTCGTCCGCCGCGACGTCGAGCGCGCGAACGACATCGCGGCCTCCGAGAACCACGCGGCGCTTCCCGAGGACGAGGTGCCGAGCACGCCAGTGTCCTCGATCGCCGTGCCCACCCTGGTGATTCACGGCACGGCGGACCCGATGTTCCCGCTCGAGCACGGGCAGGCGCTCGCCGAGGAGATCCCAGGTGCGAGGCTGCTGACGCTCGAGGGCGCCGGCCACGGCGTCGACCGAGCCGACTGGGAGACCCTCGTCCGGGCGATCGTCGAGCACACCTCGACACGAGCTACGATCTTTGGAGGCGCGAGGGGGCGCCTCCGGGTTCGCGGGCAGGACTGAGTCCACCTCTCTGTTGCGGACATAAGTAGTGGCGTTCTCCTACTTGGCCTGGCTCGCGAACCGCTGGCCGCCTCGAAAGGAGACGTCATGCCCGAGCTTCTCCCTGTTCAGACGAACCTCGAGCAGCTCCGTCGTCAGGCGAAGGACCTGCTCCGAGCCGCGAAGGCAGGCGATGCCGACGCGCGCGGCCGGATCGCTGCCGTCAGTGACCGGCTCGCGCTCGCCTCGGCGCAGCTGGCGCTGGCGCGGGAGTACGGGTTTGCAAGCTGGCCGCGGCTGAAGCGCGAGGTGGAGCGCCGCGAGATCCTGACCGGCCGCGACCTCGAACGTCTCGGCCAGCTGCTCTCCGACCAGCCCGAGCTGGCGAAGATCAAGATGGAGCACTGGCGTGACCACAAGCAGGCGCTGCCGCTCGGCTTCATGGCAATGCTGCGGTTCGACGCCGACCGGCTCGGGCTGCCACGCGAGTTGCCCGGGACCGGCGCGGTCGCGCAGACGCTGATAGATGCGGGCGCGCCGGTGGACGGCGACCCGGGGGACAGCGAAACGCCGCTGATCACTGCCGCCAGCTACGGCGACGCCGAGGTCGCCAAGGTGCTGATCGAAGCGGGCGCGGACGTCGACGCGCGCTCGGCGCCCGACTCCGGTGGCGTTCCCGGCGGCAGTGCGCTCCTCCACGCCGCCGTCTTCGGGATGACCGACGTGCTCGATCTGCTCGTGGCGGCCGGAGCGGAGGTGACGAGCCTGGAGGAGGCCGCGGCCGCGGGCGACGTCACCGGGTGGTTGACACCCGAGTCCGATCTGCAAGCGCGGATCCGGGCGCTGGTGTTCGCTGCCGACCACGAGCGGCTGGCCGCCATCGACGAGCTGGTCGACGCCGGCACTCCGGTCGATGCCTTCGACGAGGTGTGGGGACGCCAGGCGCTGCGGATCGCGGCCGAGAACGGGCGCCCGGCGAGCGTGCGCCGGCTGCTCGAGCGCGGCGCCGACCCGAATCTCCGGGACAGGGAGGGACAAACAGCGCTCGACTGGTGCAGAGTTGAACGAGGCCGGTTCGACAGCTCCGGCCACGAGCAGGTCGATGCGATCCTGCGACCGCTGACCGCAGACTGAGGTCGAGCGCAGCGCTACTGGCACGATCTCGCAACTGACCACACCAAGGAGTTGATCCGTGCCCGAGAAGAAACCTGCCAAGAAGGGATTCACGGCCGAGGAACGGGCCGCGATGAAGGAGCGCGCCCGCGAGCTGAAGGCTGCGAAAAGCAAGGAGGAAGCGGAACGCGACGTGCTCGCGAAGATCGCCGAGATGCCGAAAAGGGATCGGGCACTGGCCAAGCGGATCCACGAGATCGTCAAGGCCACCGCGCCGTCCCTCTCGCCGAGAACCTGGTACGGGATGCCTGCGTACGCCAACGACGAC
>JBEVNN010000024.1:0-4405 GCA_040508095.1 Gaiellaceae bacterium | reverse complement strand
CGGTCGTTGCTGTCAAGCGCGGCACAAACCGCGTCCTGAACAACGGCTCGGCGGTCGGTTGGGCCGCCAAGGAGATGCTTGGCAAGACCCCCGGCTCCATCCAGGCCATCCGCCCGCTGAAGGACGGCGTGATCTCCGACTTCGAGATCACCGAGGCGATGCTCAATTACTTCATCACGAAGGTCAACGGCCGCAGCCGCATCTTCGGCCCGCGCGTGGTCATCGCCATCCCGTCCGGCATCACGGCGGTCGAGAAGCGCGCCGTCATCAACTCCGCCGAGCGCGCCGGCGCCCGCACCGTCTACCTCGTGCTCGAGCCCATCGCGGCCGGCATCGGCGCGGGGCTGCCCATCGCCGAGCCCACGGCCAGCATGATCGTCGACATCGGCGGCGGCACGACCGAGGTCGCGGTCATCTCGCTCGGCGGGATGGTCGTCTGGGAGTCGATCCGCGTCGGCGGCTACGAGATGGACGACGCGATCGTCGACTACGTGAAGAACTCGCACAAGGTGCTGATCGGCCAGGAGACGGCGGAGGCCGCGAAGCTCGAGATCGGCTCGGCCTGGCCGCAGGAAGACGGCGCCGAGACGACGGTCGCCGGCCGCGACCTCGTCTCCGGGCTGCTGCGCCGCGTGACGATCAGCGCTGACGACGTGCGCCGGGCGCTCGAGCCGCCGGTCGGACGGATCGTCGCCGCGGTGAAGGACACGCTCGAACGCACGCCGCCGGAGCTCGCGGCCGATGTCGGGGAGCGCGGCATCGTGCTGGCGGGCGGCGGGGCGCTGCTGCGCGGGCTCGACGAGAAGCTACGCATCGAGGTCGGCCTGCCGGTGCAGATCGCCGATTCCCCGCTCACCTGCGTCGCCGAGGGCGCCGGCCGCAGTCTCGACGAGCTCGAGACGCTGGACCGCGCCGCCAAGGCGCAGCGCCGCAGCCGCTCGCGCAGCCGACGCTAGCCGCGGCCCAGGTACGAGAGCATGCGTTCGACCGGGGTCGGGCGGCGGGCCTGCGGCGTGACGAGGAAGCCCGCGAGCCGCTCGGCCTCCTCCTCCTCGAGCGACACCGCGGCCTCGGCGACGCCCTCGGGGCTCCAGACGCTGAAGCGCACGTTCGGGTCCTCGGTCAGGTAGCGCGACACGCGCAGCGCCTTGCCGGGGTCACGAGGATGGGCCCGGAAGAACTCGACGAGCTTGCGCCGCTGAGGAGCCGCGCACCACGGGCAGAAGCGATACGCCGCCTCGAGCTCACCACCGCACTCGGCACAGACGCGCATGCTGCCTCCCGTCGGACAGCGGGATCTTAGTGGTGATGCGCATGTGCGTGCTCGGGCCTAGCCGCCGCGCCCGACAGGTACCGCTCCGGATCGGCGGCGAAGCGGTCGCGGCAACCCGGCCCGCAGAAGTAGTAACGCGTTCCCCCGTGTTCGAGGGAAAGCGCGTTGCCGCGGTCGACGGCCATCCCGCACACGGGATCGTGAGCACGGCGCCGTACCGTCAGCGCGAACAGCGCGGCCGCAACGAGCGTGAAGACAATGTTCAGCACCGCCGTGTAGTTCCACGTGATCCCGCGCTCCGTGATGGACTCGATCGACGGCCGTTCCTCCGGGACGAGGCCGGCCGCGGAGAAGATCCCGTCGATCGCCAGCGCCGCGACCACCATCGCCCCGAACATCAGCGAGACAATCACCGCCGCGATCTTCCAGCCGTAGTAGCGGCGGTAGATCAGCACGAGCGGGATGATGATCAGGTCGGCGTAGATGAACGCGATCACGCCCGAGAACGAGATCCCGCCGGCCCAGAGCACGGCCGCGAGCGGGATGTTCCCGACCGAGCACACGAACGAGAGCACTGCCACGAGCGGCCCGACGATCACGTTCTCGATCAGCTGCAGCGCGCCGCCCTGGTCGGTCAGGAAGAGCGCATTGAAGAATTCCATCGGCAGCAGCGCAATGAACCCCGCGATCAGGAAGCCGGCCGCGATCTCCTTCCAGAGCATCGCCCAATCGCCGCGGAAGTTGTGCGCGACGTCGCTCCAGCCCTGGAGCGAGAAGATGCGAGACCCGGCCGCGGAGGGATGCACGTGACCCGCGTCGGCGGCCTGAGCGTGCGAGCGCGCCCGCTCCTCCTCGCGCGTCGAGACGAGGAGCCGGACGCCGATCCACATCAGCACGATCAGCAGCAGGCCGCCCGCGAACTCGGCCAGCGTGAACTGCCAACCGAGGAAGAGCCAGATCACGATCCCGATCTCGAAGACGAGGTTCGTTGACGCGAACTGGAACGCCATCGCCGAGGCGAGGCTCGCGCCTTTCTGGAACAGCGACTTCGCGATCGCGACGGCCGCGTAGCTGCACGACGAGGACGCCGCGCCGAGCCCGGTCGCGAGCGCGGCCGAGCGCGGCCCCCGGTCACCGAGCGCGCGCTCCAGCGGCGCGCGCGGAACCCAGGCCTGCACGATCCCCGAGAGCAGGAAGCCGAGCACCAGCGCCCACCAGACCTCCCAGAACATCTGGAAGGCATTCCAGAGCCCCTGGCCGATCTGATCGACGATCTCCACGCTGTTGACGCTAGCGACGCGCTAGCGCTCTGTCGCGACCCGCAGGCCGAGCGCGACGAGCACGAGCCCGGTGACGGCGTCGAGCGCGCGCCGGACCCACGAGCGCTGCAGGAAGTTCGTCGCCTTCGCGACGGCCACGGCGTAGGCGCTCAACCACACGAGGGTGAGCGTCGCGAACACGAGTCCCAGCGCCAGCATCGCGGCGAACGACGAGCCGAACTGGGGCAGCAGGCTCGTGAAGAAGACCGCCATCTTCGGGTTGCCGAGGTTACTGAGGACACCCTGACGGTACGGCGCCCGGCGGCGGCGCGGCGCCGCGTCAGCATCGACACGGTGGGCGCCACGGATGGCCGCCACGAGCGCCTGGACCCCGAGCAGCACGAGATAGGCGGCACCTGCGATCCGGATCGCCATGAACAGCGGAGCCGACGCGAGCAGCACCGCCGAGAGCCCCGCGCTGGCCGCGAGCGCCCACACGAGCTGTCCGCTCACGACCCCTGCGGCCGTCGCGATCCCGCCGCTGCGCCCGCCGAGCAGGGTGTTGCGGATGGTGAGCGCGGTGTCCTGGCCCGGAGTGACGATCACGACCGCGGAGACGCCGAGGAAGGCGGCGAGCTGCGCGGCGCTCACGGCTACTCGACGGTGACCGTCTTCGCCAGGTTGCGCGGCTGGTCGACGTTCAGGCCGCGCAGGCGGGCGATCCGGTAGGCCAGCAACTGCAGCGGCACGACCGCGAGGACCGACTGCAGGAACGCGGGCGAGCGCGGGATGTAGATCACGTCGTCGGCGTGGTGCTGGATGTCCTCGTTGCCGTCGGTCGCGATCGCGATCACGTGCGCGCCGCGGGCGCGCGTCTCCTGGATGTTCGAGACGACCTTGTCGTAGATGACCTTCTGATCGGTCGCGACGCACACGACGGGCGTGCCCTCGTCCAGCAGCGCGATCGGCCCGTGCTTCATCTCGCCGGCCGAGTACGCGTCGGTCGGGATGTACGAGATCTCCTTCAGCTTGAGCGCGCCCTCGAGCGCGACCGGCAGGCCGATGTGGCGGCCGAGGTAGAGGAAGAACGGCTTGTCGTAGAAGCGCTGTGCGATCTCCTCGATCGGATGCGCGCCGTCGAGGAAGCGCTCGATCTTGCTCGGCAGCTCGTAGAGCTCGTCGAGGATGAACTCCAGCTCGGCCGGCGGCATCGTCCCGCGCACCTGGGCGAGCTTGAGCCCGATCAGCGCGAGCAGCGCGACCTGGGCGGTGAACGTCTTCGAGGCTGCCACGCCGATCTCGAGGCCGCAGCGCGTGTAGAGGACCGACTCCGCCTCGCGCGTGATCTGCGAGCCCATCAGGTTCGTGATCGCGAGCGTGCGAGCGCCGAGGTCGCGCGCGAGCTTCACCGCGTTGACCGTGTCGCGCGACTCCCCTGATTGCGAGATCGCGATCACCAGCGTGTCCTTCGACAGCACCGGGTTGCGGTAGATCCACTCGCTTGCGATGTCGGGCTCGACCGGGAGGCGGGCCCACTCCTCGATCATGTACCGGCCCACGACGCCGGCGTGGTACGACGTGCCGGCGGCGACGACCACGATGCGGCGCAGGTTGCGCAGCTGCTCCTCGGTCATGCCGAGGCTCTCGAGCACGAGCCCGCCGTGGCGGATGCGGTCGCCGAGCGTCTCCGCGACGGCCTCCGGCTGGTCGTAGATCTCCTTGAGCATGAAGGTCTCGTAGCCGCTCTTCTCGGCGGCGTCGAGGTCCCAGTCGACCTCGACCACCTCGCGCTCCTCGAGCTCGCCGCTCTCGACGCAGACGAAGCGCGCGCCGGCGGGCGTGATCGAGACCACCTCGCCGTCCTCGATCAGCT
>JBEVNN010000262.1:0-4216 GCA_040508095.1 Gaiellaceae bacterium | reverse complement strand
AGCCCGGCCAGTGGCCGCTGCCGCGGGTCGACCACCTCGGCGTGGCGCTCGACGACGACGAGTTCCACGAGGTTTTGGAGCGCGCCACGCGGCTGCGCCTGCGCGTCCAGGAGTACCCCGGCCGGCGAACCTTCGTCGCAACCGACGCCGGCTACCGGCTCGAGGTCCACCCGCAGCGCGACTGGATCGACGAGCTGCTCGAGAACGTCGAGGAGCTGCGTCTGTCGGAGCTCCACCTGCGCGCCGACGACCCGGCCGCCAAGGCCGAGGCGCTTTCGCAGCTGCTCGAAGTCGACCGCTGGGACGCCCAGGTCGTGATCGGCGCGACGGTCGTGCGCTTCCTCCCCGAGGGCCCGCGCGGCCGGCCGGAGCTGTACGCCGAGCTGTTCGACTAACTCGCCAGCACCGACAAGCCGTCCCTTTAGACTCGCCCCGTGAGCTCCGGGGGCAGGACCTACGAGGCGGCCGGGGTCTCGCTTGCGGCGGCAGAAGCGGTGGTCGAGCGGCTGCGCGGCGCGGTCGAGTCCACCGGCGCGACCGGCTTCGGAGCCTTCGCGGGGCTGTACCCGCTCGACGAGCGGCGGCTGCTCGCTGCCTCGACCGACAGCGTCGGCTCGAAGCTCGTCCTCTCGCGGCGGGCGGGCAGGTTGCACGACGCGGGCCGCGACCTGGCGGCGCACTGCATCGACGACGTGATCACGACCGGAGCAGAGCCGCTCTTCCTGCTGGACTATGTCGCCGCACACGAGCTCGACCTCGAGCAGGTCGCGGAGCTCGTCGAGGGCGCGGCCGAGGTCTGCCGCGAGGCCGGCTGCGCGCTGATCGGCGGCGAGACGGCAGAGCTGCCGGGGATCTACCGCGAGGAGCAGCTCGACTTCGCCGGCACCTGCGTCGGCCTCGTCGACCGCGAGCGGCTGATCGACGGCTCCCGCTGCGAGCCCGGCGACGTCGTGCTCGGCCTCCCCTCCTCCGGCCTGCACACGAACGGCTTCTCGCTCGTGCGCGCGCTGGTCGGCGACAGAGAGTTCGACGCCGACCTGCTGCTCGCGCCGCACCGGCTCTACCTCGACGAGGTGGGCGCGCTGCGAGACCGCGCCGACGTCAAGGCGCTCGCGCACGTGACCGGCGGCGGGATCCTCGGCAACCTGACCCGCGTGCTCCCGGACGGCGTCGGCGTCGAGCTCGACTGGGAGTCGTGGGAGCGGCCGCCCGTCTACGCATGGCTCGACGAGCGCGGGGTCGCCGAGGAGGAGCAGCGGCGAGTCTTCAACCTCGGCATCGGGATGTGCGCAGTCGTTCCGGAGGCTGACGCCGCGGCCGGAACGGTGATCGGGAAGCTGACGTGATCGGCGTCCTGGTCAGCGGCGAGGGCACAAACCTGCAGGCGCTGATCGACGCCGGCCTGCCGATCGGCGCGGTCGCGAGCAACCGCGCCGGCGTGCGCGCTCTGCAGCGTGCGGAGGAGGCGGGGATCCCGGCGGCGGCCTTCGAGCTCGACGACTACCCGGACCGCGAGATGCGCGACGCGGCCATGGGCGACTGGCTGATCTACTACGGCGTCGACCTGGTCGTCTGCGCCGGCTACATGCACCTGCTACGGCGCTGCTTTCTCGAGCGTTTCCCGGGGCGCGTCGTGAACACGCACTCCGCACCGCTGCCCGAGTTCCCGGGCCCGCATCCGATCGACGACGTGCTCGCGGCGGGCGTGCCGGAGACCGCTGCGACCGTGCACTACGTCGACGGCGGCGTCGACACGGGCCCCGTGATTGCGACAGAGTCCGTGCCGGTGCTTCCCGGCGACGATGCTGAGTCGCTGACCGCACGCGTCCAGGCCGTCGAGCACCGCCTCCTACCGCAGGTCGTCCGTGAGCTGGTGTCCACGTGATCCGGCGCGCGCTGATCTCGGTCTACGACAAGACCGGCCTCGAGGCGTTCGCGCGTGGGCTGATCGAGCAGGACGTGGAGCTCGTCGCCAGCGGCGGCACGGCCGCGCACCTCGAGAAGGCCGGCCTGGCGGTGACCCCCGTCGAGGAGCTGACCGAGGTGCCCGAGCTGCTCGGCGGCCGCGTGAAGACGCTCCACCCCCGCATCCACGCCGCGATCCTGGCCCGGCGCGACCGGCCTGACGACAACGCGGCGCTCGACGAGCACGGGATCGAGCCGTTCGACCTCGTCTGCGTCAACCTCTACCCGTTCGAGGACGTGGTCGCGCGCCGCGCCGTCGGCGAGCGCGATGCCGTCGAGATGATCGACATCGGCGGCCCGGCGATGCTGCGGGCAGCCGCGAAGAACTTCCAGCACGTCGCGCCCGTGCCGCACCCGAATCGGTACGACCAGATCCTCGCCGAGCTGGGCGAGCACGGCGACATCTCGCTCGAGACCCGCCGCCGCCTCGCGGCCGAGACGTTCGCGCTGACAGCGGCGTACGAGGCGGCGATCTCGAACTGGTTCTCCGACCCCGAGGCGTTCCCGGCGGCGCTGCTGCCCGGCTTCACGAAGGAGCTCGAGCTCCCCTACGGCGAGAACCCGCACCAGCGCGCGGCCTACTACTCCGAGCGCGGCGCGCGGCGGCACCTGCTCTCGCGAGTCGATCAGCTCCACGGCCGCGAGCTCTCGTTCAACAACCTGAACGACCTCTCTGCAGCGCGGCTCGTCGCGCGAGAGTTCGAGCTGCCCGCATGCGTGATCGTCAAGCACGCGAACCCCTGCGGCGTTGCCGTGGCGGGCTCGATCGAGCAGGCGTACGACCGGGCGCTCGCGTCGGACCCGGTCTCGGCCTACGGCGGCGTGGTCGTGCTCAACCGGCCGGTGAGCACGGAGCTTGGCGAGCAGCTGGCCGAGCAGTTCGTCGAGGTGTTGTTCGCGCCCGGCTACGACGACGGGGCCCTGGAACGACTGAAGGAGAAGCCGGCCACGCGCATTCTCGAGGACCGCGAGCGGCGGCTCACGAACCCCGGCGAGCGCGACTACAAGCGCGTGCTCGGCGGGCTGCTCGTGCAAGAGCGCGACGCCGACATCGAGGACCGCGAGGGCATGGAGGTCGTCAGCGGCGCGCCGACCGAGATGGCCTGGGGCGACCTGCTCTTCGCGTGGCGGGTCTGCAAGCACGTCACCTCGAACGCCATCGTGCTCGCGAGCGACCTGCAGACGATCGGGATCGGCGCGGGCCAGATGAGCCGGGTCGACGCGGTGCGGATCGCGCTCGACAAGGCGCGCGAGCACGGCCACAAGACGGCCGGCGCCGTGCTGGCGTCGGACGCCTTCTTTCCGTTCGCCGACGGACCGCAGCTCGCGCTTGCGGCTGGGATCACGGGCGTGATCCAGCCGGGCGGCTCGAAGCGCGACTCAGAAGTGATCGCGGCGGTCGAGCGGACGGGCGCGACGATGGTGTTGACGCACCGCCGGCACTTCCGCCACTAGGCGTCCTTTAGCGGCTGGCGATCGCTTCTGCCGCCGCGCGCTGGGCGAGCAGCTCGACGTGGCCCGTCAGGCCGGTGAGGTCGAGCGTCTCGGGATCGGCGAGGCGGTCGAACGGGACCCCGCCGACCGTCACCGGGCCGAGCTGCTGGCCGGCGGGGAGGCGAAGCCGCAGCCGCAGCGGGCCGGCGAGGCCCGCCGGCACGTCGAGCGAGACCCGCACCGCCGACGGCCCGGCGTCGATCGTGTACGAGAGCCGTCCGAAGCTGGTCTGTAGGCGCCGAACCTCGACCCGTTTCCCCGGCTCGAGCCAGGAGCGCGGCGTCGCGTACGCGAGCTCCAGCCCACGCGGGGAGCCGCTCGCGTCCGTGGTCTCGTGCACCAGCGTCAGCCGCAGCGCCTCGAGGAAGAACGCGTTGTTGGCGCTGTTGGGCGGCCGGTGCATCGAGCGGTAGTAGCGGCGGCTGAGCGGCGCGATCGACGAGCCCTCGCCGGAGACGAAGGTGTTCTCGGTCATCCCCGCGCCCAGCTTCCCGTAGAGGCTGAGCACCAGCTGGTCGGGCTGGTCGTTGTCGGCCAGGAAGCGGGCGACGTTCGTGCCGTAGACGTCGTCCGAGCCGGGCCCTTCGTAGCCGGGGTTCGTGACACCCGTGTGCGGGCTGAAGCGGACGAGCCCGAGGAAGCGCGAGCCGTGGAGCTGCATGTAGCGCAGCAGCCCCAGCGCGTCCGCGCTGTGGGGGCGGAAGAAGCCCGAGGCGAGCACGTACGGCATGACGAGGTTCCAGTAGCTCCCGCGCTT
>JBEVNN010000216.1:0-2697 GCA_040508095.1 Gaiellaceae bacterium | reverse complement strand
GCCAAGTCGGCGCCTTGGCGGATCCCGTAACTGCAGCGCCGGAGGAGGCACTGCCGCATGCCGTGGCGCCTCCTGCACCCGGCGCCTTCGCGCTGCTGCGCCGTCCAGGCTTCAGGCGCGTCTACCTCGCGGTAGGGGCGAGCCAGGTCGGCGACTCGTTCCAGTACATCGCGCTGATGTGGGCGGCGCTGCTCGCAGGCGGGCCGCTGGGCGTGCTGGTCGTGCGGCTCGCCGACAGCCTGCCGGCGCTCGTCTTCGGCCTCCACGGCGGCGTCCTCGCCGACCGCGCCGAGCGCAAGCGGATGATGGTGGCCTCCGACCTCGTCCGGGCCGCCGCGCTCGTGCCGGTCGCGTTCGCGGGGCTGATGGCGTCGCTGCCGCTCTGGGCGCTCGTCGTCTCGGCCTTCGTGCTCACGACGTGCGCAAGCTACTTCGACCCCGCGTACGGAGCCGTCTTGCCGGCGCTCGCCGGACGGGACGGCGTGCAGGCGGCGAACGCGCTCGTGCGCGCGAGCGCCGACGCGCTCTGGCTGGCCGGCTCGGCCGTTGCCGCGGCGCTCCTGACAGTCGTTCCCTTGAGCGCCTTCTTCGCGATCAACGCCGGGTCGTTCCTGTTGTCGGCGCTCCTGCTCTCGGGGCTGCCGAGCTTTGCACCGGCTCATGGCGAAGCGCGACCGCGCGTGCGAGAGGCGTTCACCGTGCTGCGGCCGCACCCGTGGCTGGCGGCCGCGGTGGGAGCGCTCGCGGTCGCGGTGACGATCTCGTCGGGCACCTGGATCGTCGGCGTGCCGGAGCTGGTGCGCCGCGGCCTGGACGGCGGCGCAGGCCGCTTCGCCCTCCTGATCGTCGCCTATGCGCTCGGCTCGATCGGTACCGGCGGCTTCCTCGCCCGTCACCCGGTCGCCCACAAGGCGAGAGCGAGCCTCGTCGCCTGGTGCGCCTACCTGCCTGCGTACCTCCTGCTGGCGATGGCCCACTCGCTCGGACCCGCACTCGCGGGGTCGCTTGTCGCCGGAGCGGGCCAGGGCGCGGCGCTGGTGCTGACGATGTCCGCGGCCCAGGAGGAGATCCCGGACTCGCACCTCGGCCGCGTGACCGGCCTGATCTCGCTCGTCCACCGCGGCGCGCACGCGACCGGGCTGCTGCTCGTCTCGCCGCTGTTCGCTGTCGTCGCGACGCGCAGCGTCTTTGTCGCCGCCGCGTTCGCGATCCCCTGCGTCAGCTTGGTGGCAGCGGCCTTCGCGACCAGAGCCACCAAGACGGCCGCACGGGCGTAGCCCGCACAGCCTCTTCGGTCGGCGCCGACAAGCGGCGCCTAGGCCATTACCTCGACACGCTGCGCCGCGGGGCCCTGGTCGCGGGCCTCGAGCGCGAGCACCTCGCGCAGAGCGCGGATCGAGACTTCGAGCTGGTCGAGCGTCGGTTCGCGCGTGGTCAGCCGCTGCAGCCAGAGGCCCGGCGCGAGCAGCGTCATCACGACGCGGTTGCCGGTGTGCTTGCCGGCGAAGCGGATCAGCTCGTAGGCGAGTCCCGCGATCACGGGGAGCAGCAGGATCCTGGTCGCGATCAGCCAGTACCAGGGCAGCCGGCCGAAGAACGCGAAGACGAAGATCGCGATCACCATCACCCAGAGCAGGAATGCGGTCCCGCAGCGGGGGTGGATCAGGCTGAAGCGCTGGACGGCCTGAGGCTCGAGCTCCTCGCCGGCTTCGTAGGCGTTGATCGCCTTGTGCTCGGCCGCGTGGTACTGGAAGACACGGCGCAGGTCAGGCAGGAGCGAGATCAGGAACAGGTACGCGACGAAGACGGTGACGCGGATCAGGCCCTCGACGAGCACAAACCAGAAGCCGTTGGAGATCGGCAGCAGGTCGGCGAGCAGCGCCGGGCCGACCTTGAAGACCGAGATCGCGAACCCGATCGCGATCAGGAACGCGAAGATGATCGCGCCGCGCGAGAGCTCGGCCTGTTCGGCTTCGGCCTCTTCGTTCTCGTCCTGGGCGGCGTAGTTCGCGGAGATCGACAGCGCGCGGAAGCCGATTGCGAGCGACTCGCCGAGCGCGATTACGCCGCGGACGACCGGCAGCCGGAAGACCCAGTGCCGCTTCATGACGGACTCGATCGGGCGGCAGACCTCGGCGATCTGCCCATTCGGCTTTCGGACTGCGACGGCCCAGTTCGAGGGGCCTCGCATCATCACGCCCTCCAGGACGGCCTGGCCACCTATGGGCTGCGACATGTCCCTCTTAGGCCTTGTTGCGGCCGGCCTTTTCGAGCCGGCGCTGGAAGCGCTCGACGCGGCCGCCGCTGTCCATCAGCTTCTGCTTGCCCGTGTAGAACGGGTGGCAGTTCGAGCACACCTCGACGTGCAGCTCGGGCTTGGTCGAGCGCGTCTGGAACTCGTTGCCGCAGGCGCAGCGAACGGTCGCGAGGACGTACTCGGGATGGATCTCGGCCTTCATCGTCCGGCCAGGATAGCAACGGCGGTTTCCGCCGCCACGTTGCCCCCGGAGACGACCGCGACGACCGTTTCCCCTTGCTCCAGGGGCACCTTTCCGGCGATCAGCGCGCCCGTCGTCGCCGCTCCGGCCGGCTCGCACGCGAGCTTGGCACGGGCGTAGAGGAAGCGCATGCCCTCCTCGATCTCCTCCTCGCTGACGAGTACGACCTCGTCGACCCGCTCGGCGCAGACGCGTAGGC
>JBEVNN010000271.1:0-2534 GCA_040508095.1 Gaiellaceae bacterium | reverse complement strand
ACGGATCGAGGTTGACGAGGCGCTTCTCGCCAACGTGAATACGCCGGATGAGCTTCGCCGTCTCGGGTGACGCCTACGACCGGTTCATGGGCCGCTACTCGCGCCGCCTCGCGCCCGCGTTCGCGGACTTCGCCGGCGTCGAGGCCGGGCAGCGCGTGCTCGACGTCGGGTGCGGCTCGGGCGTCCTGACCGAGGAGCTCGCCGGCCGAGTGGGCGCGGAGCAGGTGTCGGGCGTCGACCCCTCGCCGCTCCTGGCAGCGTGCGCGGAGCGCGTGCCCGGGGCAGAGCTGAAGCAGGGCAAGGCGGAGGCGCTGCCCTGGCCGGACGACTCGTTCGACGCGGCCATTGCCCAGCTGGTGATCCACTTCATGGACGACCCGGCGGCCGGCGTCTCGGAGATGGCTCGGGTGACCAGAGCGGGCGGCGTCGTCGCCGCGAGCTCGTGGGACTTCGGCGGAGGAATGGAGATGCTGCGCGTCTACTGGGAGACGGCTCGCGAGCTCGACCACGACCTCGAGGGCGAGAGCCGTTCGTTCGGCAACCTCGAGGAGCTCGACGCGCTCTGGCGCGAGCTCGGGCTCGAGGACATCAACGCCGGCCCGCTCGAGGTCTCGGCGGACTACCAGGACTTCGACGAGCTCTGGGACACGTTTCTGCTGGGCGTCGGGCCGGCGGGCGAGTACGTCGTGTCGCTGCCTGCCGACAGGCAGGAGACGCTGCGCGAGGAGTACCGGCGCCGGCTCGGCGAGCCGACAGGCGCCCTGACGCTCTCCGCCCGCGCCTGGGCCGCGCGCGGCCGCGTCCCGGCGTGAGCTAGGGCCGCGCCAGCGCTTCGAGCGACCCTGGCGAGAGCACCCGCTCCCGCTCCGCACCGGTGCCGATCAGCGAGACCGGCACCTCGAGCTCGCGCTCGACGAACTCGGCGTAGCGGCGCGCGTTCTCGGGCAGCGCTTCGAGCTCTGTCACCTCGTCGAGCGGCTCCTCCCAGCCTGGCAGCAGCTCGTACACCGGCCGGCAGTGGTGGAAGTCGCTCTGGTGTGCCGGGAAGTCCGCGGTCTCGGTGCCGTCGCGCAGCCGGTAGCGCACGCAGACCGGCAGCTCGGCGAACGCGGAGAGCACGTCGAGCTTGGTCAGCGCCAGCGAAGTGATGCCGTTGAGCCGCACCGCGTAGCGCAGGGCGACGAGGTCGAGCCAGCCGCAGCGGCGCTGCCGGCCGGTCGTGGTTCCGTATTCGGCGCCCAGCTCCCGCACCCGCTCCTGGTCGGCGCCGTCGATCTCGGTGGGGAACGGGCCTTCGCCGACCCGGGTCACGTAGGCCTTGGCGACGCCGATGATCGCGTCGATCCGGTTCGGGCCGATCCCGACGCCGACGGCGGCCGCGCCCGCGACGGTCCCCGACGAGGTGACGAACGGATACGTGCCGTGGTCGAGGTCGAGCAGCGTCCCCTGCGCGCCTTCGAGCAGGACGAAGCGCCCGTCGCGCAGCGCGCGGTCGACGAGCAGCGACGTGTCGACGACATACGGCCGCAGTCGTTGCGCGAACCCCTCGTAGCGCGCCGCCAGCTCCTCGAGCTCCAGCGGCTCGGAGCCGTAGACGCGCTCGAGCCAGACGTTCTTCTCGGCCAGCGCGACTTCGATCTTCTGGCGCAGGATCTTCGGGTCGAGCAGGTCTTGCACGCGGATCCCGAGCCGCGCCGCCTTGTCCGCGTAGGCGGGGCCGATCCCGCGCTTCGTCGTCCCGATCTGCAGCTTGCCGAGGCGCCGCTCGCTGCCCTGGTCGATCGCGACGTGCCAAGGCATGATCAGGTGCGCCTCGCCCGAAAGACGGACGCAGCCGGTCGAGACCCCGCGCCCCTCGAGCTCGTCGAGCTCGCGGACGAAGACCTCCGGGTCGATCACGCACCCTGCGCCGAGGACGCACTCCTTGCCGTGCAGGATTCCGGAGGGCATGTGGTGGAACTTGAACTTCTCGCCGCCCGTGACGATCGTGTGCCCCGCGTTCGGGCCGCCCTGGTAGCGGCAGACGAGGTCGGAGTGCTGCGCCAGCAGGTCGACGATCTTGCCCTTGCCCTCGTCACCCCACTGTGCGCCGACAATTACGGTCGCGGGCACGTGCCGGAGTGTGCCTGATCCTGTCGGCTGTTAGCGGGCAGCCGTGACCGAAAGGTCACGGCTCGCGGGGCGAGGGGGGGAAAGACTCGCCGCGCGCTACCAGAGTGGTGTCGTCGCCTCGGCCGTCACCGCGGCACCTGCCCGGATCAGGCGGATGCGGTGCCCGCGTGGGCACATCGTCCAGCCGAGGTCCTGCTCGAGTCGCAACACGCCCTGTGCGGTGTGCGCGAGGTGTTCGCCGCGCTCGTCCAACTCCGCGCAGGCCTGGCAGACCACGGTGAACGAGGTCGTGCGGGCCAGGAGCACGACGGTTTGCTCGACCATCAGGCAGCAGGTGCCAGGTCGGCGAACTTGGCGTAGCGCTTGAGGAAGGAGAGCTTCACGGTGTCGGTGGGGCCGTTGCGGTGCTTCGCGAGGTGCAC
>JBEVNN010000098.1:0-2554 GCA_040508095.1 Gaiellaceae bacterium | reverse complement strand
GTCGACGAGGTCGCGCAGCCGGCGCAGCGGCTCGTGCGCCCAGGAGTGCACCGCGACGAGCACCGCATGCGGGGCGCAGGGCAAGGCGAGGAAGCCGTCGACGCCGACCGTCGAAGGGAGACCACGGTCAAGGACGTCTGCGGCCGAAGGCCCCTGCAGGCCGTCCAGCCACTTCGGGCGTGAGTGGAGCTCCAAGACCACCGGGAGTCCCGGCCAGGCGAGCGGCCGCAGGTGGTGGATATCGCGGTACCGCGCCGGATCGCCGAGCTCTCGGAAGCCAGCCTTGAGCAGTGCTGCCTGAGCGCGTGGGGCGTCGTCCGCGAGCAGGTCGACATCGCCGTACTCGCGCAGCGCGTGATCGGGGTAGTGCCGCGCCACCTCGGGACCCTTCAGGATCAGCAACGAGCCGTCATACGCTGCCCGCACCCGCCGCAACAGGACGGGCACGCAGAGCAGGCCGACCGCCGCGCGGCGCTCACGCTCGACGAGCGCCGGCGGGACGGGCGCCCCCGCCGAGCGAAGCGACCGCGCCTCGAACAGCTCGACGCGGTGGCTCGCGACGTCGTTTGGCCCAGGCATGCGGGCGACAAGGTCGTCCACCGAGGCCCAGAGCTGCCCTGCCGCGGCCGCCATCAGTAGAGGCCGATCGTCCCGAGGCGGCGTTCCCGCCGCAGTGCCAGCCGAAAGATCCAGAGTCCGCCCAGGAGCGACACCAGCGAAAACGGCAGGATCTCCGCCGCCGCGACCAGGGCATCTGTGGTGCCGGCGTTGCCGAGGAGCGACTCGCGCATCGAGTCGATCGTGAGCGCCAGCGGGTTGTACTGCGCGACTGCCGCCAGCCAGCCCGGCAGGAGGTCGAGCGGGAAATACGCCCCGGAGAGCAGCGTCAGGATCATCGCCCCGAACCCGATCACGCCGCTCCCGCGCCGGAACGTCAACACGAGCCCGGCGTTCGCGACACCGAGGCCCCACACGAACGGGATGAACGCCATCAGGACGAGCAGTGCGGCAGGAAGCCCCGCAGCCCGCAGGTCGAGCCCGAACACGAGCGTCGTGAAGACCAGGAACAGCGCCGTGCGCACGGGGACGTAGACGAGGTCGTACAGCACCGTGCCGATCTGGATCGTGTTCGGCGAGGTCGGCGTCACCAGCAGCGACTCGAGCGTCCCCATCAGCTGCTCGTTTCGAATCCCCGCGGAAATGCGGCCGAGCGCGAGCGCCGTGAAGCCGCCCAGCGCGATCCCGATGATCGCGAACTCGAGATAGGTGACGTCGTGGCCGCCGTATGAGGGCAGCGCGCCCGGGTCAACCAGCTCGCCGACGAAGTAGAAGAGCACCGCCTGGAGGCCGAGCGCGATCCAGCCGGTGACGAAGCCGAAGCGGTAGCTGAGGGCGGTAAGCAGGTCGCGCCGCAGGAAGGCCGGCAGCTTCGCGAACTCCGCGAGCGTCCCCCAGCGGCGCGGTGCCTCGACGTAGGGCTGGGCGCTCATTCGGTCTCCGTGAGCCGGATGAAGGCGTCGAGCATCTCCGACCCCTCCTCGCGGCACGCCGTCACCTGCGCTCCCGCAGCCGTGAGCGCGGCCACCGCATCGCCGAGCACGGCATCCGGGGCGAGCGTCAGGCGGAAATCGCCCTCAGCTTCGTCCACGACCTCGATGGAGCCATGTCCTGCCAGCGAGGCGCGCAGCTCGCTTGTGCCGGGCCGGTGCGACGGAGCAAGGCGCAAGAGGTGACTACGGACGGCGACCGCGTCGGCAAATGCCGAGACACTGCCGACGAACACGGTCTCGCCCTCGCGCAGGACCGTCACCGCGTCGGCAAAGCCGCGAAGCTCCTCGATCCGCTGCGTCGCCCAGATCGTTGCCGTTCCGCGGTCGGCCAGTTCGCGCACGTGTGCGCGCACCACCTCGGCGGCGTGCGGGTCGAGGTCGTGCGTCGCCTCGTCGACGAGCAGGACGGGTGGCGTCGTCAGCAGCGCTCGGGCGATCGAAAGCCGCTTCTGCATCCCGTGCGAGTAGTGCCCGACCCGTTGTCGCGCGGCGTCCTCCAGGCCGACCATGGCGAGCGTCTCGCCGGCCCTTCTGCGCGCCGCGCGCTTGCGCATCCCGTGCAGTCGCGCGAAGAAGAGCAGGTTCTCGAGCCCTGACAGGCGCAGGTAAAACGAACGGTCCCCGGACGGGACGAGGCCAACGCGGCCGCGCAGCGCACGCGGGTTGCCGCTCGCGTCCTCGCCGAGCAGGCGCACCGCACCGTCGGTCGGCGTGGTCAATCCGCTGAGGATCCGGATCAGCGTCGTCTTGCCGGCGCCGTTCCGCCCGAGCACGGCGTGGATCTCACCGGCCGGGACGGCGAGCGAGACGCGCCTCAACGCCTCCCGGTCGCCGAACGCGCGCGACACCGTGTCGGCCTCGATCGCGCGCGGCGGGTCCATCAGCGCGAGGCGAGCCCGCGGCTGATCGCTCGGGATCTGTGTTGTCGCAGCCTTGTGCACGGCGCTGCACAGATGGTCCGGCCGAAGGCGATCCGGCCACAACTAGCCGACTGACCAGGTTTT
>JBEVNN010000075.1:0-3365 GCA_040508095.1 Gaiellaceae bacterium | reverse complement strand
CTCGACGCCGATGATCGCCGAGAGCCCGAGGATCAGCGCAGGCCTCCAGCGGACATTGCCGTACCGGCGCTGGCGCCAGGCTCCGGCGACGGCGGTCGGAAGGATCGCGAGAAGGGAGCTCGCCTCGGCGTGGAGCTGCGTCAGCCCGAGCACGAGCGTCAGAGTCGGCACGAACAGGATCCCTCCGCCCACGCCGAAGAGCCCGGCAAGGACGCCGGCCACGAGACCGATCGCGCCGGCGAGGAGCAGCGCCCACATCAGACGAGCAGCCTCACGGCGATGGCGGCCAGGAGCGCGGCAAACGCGAGCGAGAGCGTTCGCGACGTGAGCCGTTGCTGCAGCCACGTACCCCCGACGGCGCCGACCGCCGCGGGGAGCCCGACGACCGCGGCGGCGCCGGGCTTCAACTCGCCGTGAAAGCCGTAGCTGACGGCGCCGACGAGCGCGATCAGTCCGATCGCCGCCAGCGAGGTCGCCATCGCGGGGCGCTCGTCGAAATGGGCGAGCAAGATCAGCAGCGGAACCACGACGATTCCGCCGCCGACGCCGAAGAGCGCGCTGAAGAAGCCGGCCAGAAGCCCGATGACGACGAGGCGCACCGCCGTATTCTGCGCGGTGTGGACGAGCGGCTGGCGCGGCTACGCGAGGAACCGGGGCTGGCGGCGGTACTGCTCGACGTCGACGGAACGCTCGCGCCGATCGTCGCGCGGCCAGGGCTCGCGGCTGTTCCCGAGGAGACGCGTGAGGAGATTCGGCGGCTCGCCGAGCGCTACGCGCTCGTCGCGTGCGTGAGCGGGCGCAGCAGCGCGGAGGCGGCGCGGCTCGTCGGCGTGGACGGGGTCGTCTACGTCGGCGTGCACGGGCTGGAGCTTGCCCCGGAGGCGGAACGGTGGCGCGAGACCCTGCGGCCGTTCGCCGCCGAGCAGTGGCCGTGGGTGGAGGACAAGGGGCTGACAGTCGCGTTCCACTGGCGCCTGGCCGGCGACGAGGCGACGGCAGTGCGGGAACTCGAAAACGTCGCGGGGCGGGCCGAGTCGCTCGGGCTGGAGGCGCGCTGGGGCAGGAAGGTGCTCGAGCTGCGGCCGCCGGTCGCCGCCGACAAGGGCACCGCGGTGCACGCGCTGCTGTCGGAGCGCGGCCTGCGGCGTGCGCTGTACGCCGGCGACGACACGACCGACCTGGACGCTTTCCGCGGCCTCGACGGGCTCGACGTAGCAGTGCGAGTCGCCGTCGCCTCCCCCGAGGCGCCGAGCGGCCTTGCGGAGGCGGCGGATCTCGTCGTCGCCTCGCCCGCCGAGCTGCTGGAGCTCCTGCGCGAGCTCTAGGAGAGCGCCAGCAGCGCGACGCCCACAGCGACGGCGACGGCCCCCGTGAGGCGAGTCGAGCCTACGCGCTCGCCCAAGAACACCGCGGCGGCGGCCGTCGCCATCACGACGCTCGTCTCGCGCACCGCCGCGACGGCGGGGGCGCTTGCCAGCCGCAGCGCCAGCAGCACCAGCAGGTAAGCCGACGCCGAAAGGACGCCGATCACCACGGTTACCGGTCGCAGCGCCGACCGCACTCGCCGCGTGCCGACCAGCAGCGGATAGACGAGCGCGGGGCCCAGCATCACGAGCAACAGGTACGGGCCCGCGGCGGCGTGCCGGATCCCGTAGCGATCGACAACGGTGTAGCCGGCGATCGCCGCCGCGATCACGACCCCGAAGGCGAACCCGGCCGCGTCGCCTCGAACGCCTCGCACGAGCAGCACGCCGACGGCCACGACGACGACGCCGGCGATGCCCAGCGCCGACGGGATCGCGGCCCCGACGAGCGCCACGAGGACGAGCGCGAGCACCGGCGCCAGGCCGCGCGCGACCGGGTAGACGAGGCTCAGCTCGTAGCGGCGGTACGCCGTGGCGAGGAGCGCTACGTAGGTCAGCTCCAGCGCAGCCGAAACGACGATGAACGGCACCGCCGCGCCCTCCACCCGCCACGTGAGCGCGGCCGGCACGACCAGCGTCGCCACCAGCGCCAGCAGCGCGATCGCCGTGGCCGCCTCCGTGTCCCGCTCGCGCGCCAGCAAGAGGTTCCAGAGCGCGTGCAGCGCGGCGGCGCCGAGCGCCAGCGCCAGCGCGTCGAGCGGCATGCGGGCGACCGTACCATCGGCGCATGCACGTGACAGAAGCCGTGCTCGCGTCGCTGCGCAAACGCTACGGCGAGCCGCGGCCCCTGCGCTGGGAGGGCGAGGTCAGCGACCAGGAGTTCGCGCTCGCGGGCTACTCACCGGAGCGACGACACGACGTCACGCTCTTCGTCTTCGACCCGTGTGGTCGGCTCGCGCTCATCCAGAAGCCGTCCTACCCGCCGGGCGCGTGGCGGCCTCCCGGCGGCGGCGTGCAGCCGGGCGAGGAGTTCGAGCGCGGCGTGCAGCGGGAAGCGCGCGAGGAGCTCGGAGTCCACGTCGAGCTCGAGCGCTTCCTCGTCAGCACCAGAGCGACGTTTCGGAACGGCGAAGCCGTCATGGAATGGCGTACCCACGTCTTCTCCGCCCGCACCGACGACGAGGAGCTCGACCCGATCGACACGCACGAGATCAGCGCCGCCCGCTGGGGCAGCACCGACGAGCTGGCAGGCCCGATCCGCGCCGTTCTGCTGGCGACCGGCCGCGCCCTCTGGCGCTACCGCGTCGCCCTCCACGACGCGGCCTTAGACGAGCTCGAGCAGCTCCGGTAGCGCGCGGATCCTCGGGCCGTCCCAGTCCTCGGGAAGCTCGCCGCCGGGCGAGTCGACTCCCACAGCGGTCATCCCGACCCGCTCGGCACCGGCCAGCTCGTCGTTGGCGCCGTCGCCGACGAACACCGCCTGCTCCGGCTCGACGCCGAGCTGGTCCAGCGCGAGCCGGTAGATCCGCGGATCCGGCTTGCGCAGCCCGCACGTCGCCGAGAAGACCTCCGCGTCGAACAGCCCGTGGAACGGCGTCTCCTCCCAGAGCAGCGGCACGTCCTCGCTGCAGACCGTGATCAGCCCGATCTTCAGGCCGCGACCGCGCAGCGCGGTGATCGTCTCGACGACCCCGTCGACCGGAACGAGGCCTTGGCGGGTCACGTCGCGGCGTAGCGAGACCACCTCGTCGGCGGCCTCGGGTGTCACGTCGAGCCGCGCCAGCACGTCCGCGAACGGGCGCGTCTCGCGCAAATGCGCGAGCTCCCCGTACCAGCGCGAGTCGAACTCCTCCGGCGTCAATCCGAGGCGCTCGGCAAGACGATGACGGATGGTCTCCCAGCGCTCGTGGGGCCAGGCGGCGATCGTGTTCCAGAGGTCGAATACCACCGCGCGGCACGTGCCGTTCGAGGCCGTCACTTCTTCATCAGCTTCCGGAGCTG
>JBEVNN010000025.1:0-2706 GCA_040508095.1 Gaiellaceae bacterium | reverse complement strand
CTCTCCATGCGGCGGGCCGGCCCCGAGTGGGCGGCGCCGAAGAAGACGAGGAGCGGTCGGCTGTCCTTGGCCATCGAGACGTTCTTTTTCCCTGCAAACGGCACTCTGAAACTCCAGCCCGAGGCGCGCGTCTAGACTCAGCCGCGGAATGTGGGAGTGGTACCGGATCGGCCTCTCGCTCGGCCTCGGGATCGGTCTCGGCGCGCTGCTCGCAGCCCTGATTGCGCCTCGCCGAGCCCTCGTCGTGGTCGTTGCGGTGGTGGCCGCGGGGATCGGAGCCGCCGTCGGCTACGGAATCGGCGGCTGGCACGAGGCAGTCGCCGGTGGAATCGGCGGCGGGCTCGGAGCGCCGGTCGTCGCGACGGTCGTCACGGGAACCCTGCGCCGGGGTGGCACGAGGGGCGGCACCGCGATGCTCGTCGGCTTCGGCGCGCTGGGGCTGATGGCTCTCGCCGTCATCCCGTTCGTCGGGTTCCTCGAAGCGGTTGCCGTTCCCGGCCTCGCGGCACGGGCACGGGGGCGCAGTCCGGAGCGCTACGCGGGCCTGCGCAGCCTCGCGCGCGACTGATGGCACCGCGCAAGAAGCTGATCCTCGCCGTCATCGACGGCCTCACGCCCGACGTCTTCGAGGACGCGGTCGAGACCGGCTCGGCGCCTGCGCTCGCGTTCCTCGCGCACCACGGCAGCTACCGCCGCGGCATCTCGACGTTCCCGTCGCTCACACCGGTGTGTCTCTCGTCGATCGCAACCGGCGCGCACCCCGACGTCCACCGGATCCCTCACCTCGTCTGGTGGCACCGCGGCGAGCGGCGCCTGGTCGAGTACGGCTCCTCGTTCGCGGCGATCCGCGCCGCCGGCACGCGCCGCTCGATCCTCGACGCGATCTTCAACATGAACGAGCAGCATCTCGGACGCGATGCGGTGACCGTCTACGAGGCGCTCGAGGAGGCGGGCCTGACGACCGCGGCGGTGAACATCACCTGCTACCGCGGCCGCCGGGCGCACCTGCCGCTGGTCCCGGGCTTCACGCGGCCGGCCTACGGCCCGGAGCAGTTCTTCTTCTACAGCCTGTTCGAGTCAGAGGTAACCGGCGCGCCGGTCGCGGTGTTCGGCCGCTCGACCGGCTCGATCGACGCCTACGCCGCGTATGTCGGCCGCTGGCTCGTCACGCGCGACTCCTTCGACCTGCTCGTGTACTACCTCCCGGACTACGACTTCGCCTCGCACGCGCTCGGCCCCGGAGGGAGCCGGGAAGCCCTCGCGCGCAGCGACGCCGCGGTCGGCGCGCTGATCGAGGCGGCGGGCGGGCCGGACGAGTTCCTCGACCGCTACGCCGTCGTCGTCTGCTCGGACCACGGGCAGACGCCGGTCGACCGGGCCGTTTCGCTCGAGGCGGCCTTCACGGGGATCGACAACGTCCTCGTGACCGGATCGAACCGCGCCGGGATGGTCTACCGGCTCCCCAGCTGCCGCGAAGAGCCGGCCGAGCTCGCGCGTCGACTGGACGGCTCCCCGGCGGCCGAGGTCGTGCTCTGGCGCCAGGGCGTCGAGGCGGTTGCGCGGCGCGACGGCGAGGAGCTCCGGTTCGCTCCGGCCGACGACGGCTGGCGCACCAGCGGCGACGCATCGCTGCTGGACCAGCCCGACGCATTCGAGCGATCGTGGGCCGCCCTCGCGAACCCCAACGCGGGCGAGCTGCTGGTCTCGCCGCCTCTCGGGGTCGAGCTGACCGACCTGGCCGGCCGCAGCCACCTCGGCGGCGGCAGCCACGGGTCGCTCGAGGCCGGCGACTCCGAGGTGCCGATCCTGACCGTCGGCCTCGACGCCGAGCCGCGCCGGATCGTCGACCTCGCGCCGCTCGCGCTCGCGCACTTCGGCGTCGAGCGCCCGGCTTACGCCGATGCCGCCTGACCGGCAGACGATGGTGGCGCGCCAGCTGCGCGCGCGGGACATCTCCGACGAACGCGTGCTCGAGGCGATGGAACGCGTCCCGCGCGAGCTGTTCGTGCCGGACCAGGAGCGCGACCACGCCTACGCCGACGCGGCGCTGCCGATCGGCCACGGCCAGACGATCTCGCAGCCGTACATGGTGGCGCGGATCGCGGAGGCGCTCGCGCTGCGGCCGGGCGAGCGCGTGCTCGACGTCGGGACGGGCTCCGGCTACCAGGCCGCGGTGCTCGCGGAGCTCGGCACCGAGGTCGTGACGATCGAGCGTATACCCGAGCTCGCCGAGCGCGCGCGGGCGAGCCTGGCCGCGGCGGGCTACCCGCAGGTCGACGTGCGCGTCGGCGACGGAACGCTCGGCGTTCCCGAGCTTGCTCCGTTCGACGCGATCGCGGTCGCCGCCGCGGCGCCCGCCTTCCCGGAGACGCTCTACGAGCAGCTGCGCCCGCGAGGCCGGCTCGTCGTCCCGGTCGGCGGAGAGCACATGCAGCGCCTCGAGGTGATCGTCCGCAGCCCGGAAGGCCCGGCCGTGGTGCACTCCGTTCCATGCCGATTCGTGCCGCTGGTCGGCCGGGAGGGGTTCGGGGATTAACGGCACAACGCTGAGGGCAGATTGGTGACCGACGTGAGGGGCGACGACCTGCTGCGACGGCCCGTGCGCTCGCGCGGCATCCAGGTGGGGCACGCGGTCGACGTGCTGCTCCATCCCACCGAGCCGCAGGCGCTCGGGCTCGACGTGCTCTGCCGTGACGACCGGCACCG
>JBEVNN010000291.1:0-5665 GCA_040508095.1 Gaiellaceae bacterium | reverse complement strand
GCTCGTGGGTTAGCCCTCGCCGCCGCGGTGGTGCTGCTAGCGGGCTGCGGCGGCTCCAACGAGCCCGCGCCGAAGCGCGTGACGTTGCGGGTCGCGCTGCCGCTCGTCCCGAGCCAGCTCGATCCCGCGAAGGCGTCCGACCTGCCGTCTCTGAACGTCGCGCACGAGCTCTACTCGGGGCTCACGCGCTTCTCGGGGACGGGCGTCGAGCCGGACCTCGCCGAGTCCTGGGACGTCGACCAGGGTGGCCTCGTCTGGACCTTCCACCTGCGCAAGAACCTGCGCTGGGGCGACGAGACGCCGATCGTCGCCGACGACTTCCGCCGCTCGTGGCTGCGGGCGCTCGCGCCGTCGACCGGCGCTCCGTACGCGGGGCCCGCACTCGGCATCGTCCGCGGGGCGCGGCACCTGCACGCGACCGGTTCAGGCGGGCTCGGAGTCGAGGCGCTGGACGACCGGACGCTCCGGGTCACGCTCCAGCACCCGGTGCCGTGGTTCGACGAGCTCGCCGCGTTCCCGGTCGCCGCGCTGCAACCGCCGAAGCCGAATGCCTACAGCGGCCCGTTCCGCCTCGGATCGCGCAACCCGGACAGCCTCGTGCTGGAACGGAACCTCGGCTACTGGAACGCAGATCGGGTCGAGCCGGCGCGCATCGTCATGACGGCGTCGCCGAAGGGCGCGGACGCGGTCCTGCCGCGCGGACTGGCCGGCCCCGGGCTGCCGTGGATCGACACGGTCGGCCCCACGCCGGTGGGCGCGCGGGAGCTGCCGACGTTCGCAACGGGCCTGCTCTGGCTGGCGTCCCGGGACTCCCCCCTGGCCGATCTGGACGCGCGGCAGTACGTCGCCTGGGTGGTGACGCACCTCGACCTGGGCGGCAAGCCGGCGTCCCTCGTCTCGCCGGCGGTGCCCGGGGCTGCGGTCGTCAACTCACACGAGCCGGTGCAGCTGCAGAAGGCGCCGAAGCCCCTGGCGCTCACGGTCGCCTGGGCCCGCGAGGACCTGGGAGGCTCGAGGATCGCGGCTCGGCTGCAGCGCGAGGACGAGCAGCTGCGCCGCTTCGGCATCACACTCTCGTACCGGCCCGTGGCGACTCTCCAGGAGCTGCTGGCGACGAAGTCGGATCTCACCCTCCTCGGCTGGAGCACGAAGGTCTTCGACGCCTACAACCTGCTCGACGTCTTTCCGTGCGGGAGCGCCTTCAACGTCGCGCGTTGGTGCGATCCCTCCTACGACGCGCTCATGCGCCGGGCCGTGCGCGAGCTCGACGACGAGGCGCGCTGGCGGATCGAGCGTCAGCTCGTCGACAAGCTGCACGAGGCGGTGCCGGCGATCCCGGTCTACACGGCGGTCGACCACTTCACGCTCGCTCCCGGCGTGCGTGGGTTCTCGTGGTCGCCGATGGGCTTCTACGAGCTGTCGGGCATGACGCGCTCGTAGATCTCGAGCACGCGCCGCGCGACGGCGGTGTGCGCGTGGACGCGCTCGACGTACTGGCGGCTGCGACGGCCGAGCTCGGGTAGCTCCGCTCGTCGCTCGACGAGCCCGCCGAGCACCGACTCGAGGCTGCCCTCGTCAGCGCGTACCAGCGGCAACTCGAGCCCGAACGCCTCCTCGGTCTCCGCGGCGCCTCGCTCGTCCAGGTGCACGACGACAGGCTTCGCGAGCGCCATCGACTCGATCGCGAACATGCCGTACCAACCGACCCGCAGCTGGTCGACGACGACGTTGGCAGCCGCGTAGCGCTTGCGTGCCTCGCGGTTCGGGACGCCCTCGATCAGGTCGAGCTCGATCGGCGCCCCTCGCTGTTGCAGCGCCTCGACCGCCGCGAGCACCGCCTCCGTGCCCTTGACCTTCCGCTTGCTCGGCGCGTGCGCGACTCGCAGCACGTCGCCGGGCTCGACCGGCGAATGCTCCCAGTCGTGCAGCACGATCGCCGGCGGGACGACGTCGTAGTCGGGCCACGGCCCGCGCGGAGCCAGTCGCCTCGTCAGGTAGCTCCCCACGATGACCGCGCCCGCCTTGCGCAGGTACTGGACGTCGGAGGCCGGCCGTCCGCGGAGGTCGGAGCCCCACGACTGGAAGACGACGCCCTTCCTCCGGGCGCGCAGCAGCGGCAGTGTCAGCCGTTCGGGCGCGAGGGTCAGCCCCGCGTGGAAGTGGAAGACGTCGAAGCGGGGAAGCGCCCACGCGAGCGCGCGCAGCTGCTTCGGCAGGTTGAACGGGATGGAGCTCGTGCGGCTCGTGTCGCGCAGGCGGAGGTTGACGTCGTAGCCGCGCTCGAACGGCCGCTCGTTGAACACGAGCAGCGTGCTCTCGACGCCGAGCTCGCGGAGCCCGGCCGAGATCGCGCCCGGGCCACCCGCAACGTTCACGGGCGAGTGCAGCGCTCTCAACGCGTCACTCCGCTCTTCCAACCCTCATGGATGGCGATTTCAGACGGACGCACGAGCGGAGCTCGCGCGTCCTGAGGTCGGCATCGCAAGCGACGCCTCAGACCACGGCCGGCTCGACTGCGATCTCGATGTCGAGCGCGGACAGCGCGCGGTCGGTCAGCTCGTCGAGTTCCTCTTCGGTATGGGCCGTGAGGAGCAGGTAGCCGAGGCGCTCCGCGCCGGAGGTCATCGGCGGCAGCGTCATCCCCTCGCGCCAGTACCAGCCGGCCTCGTGCACGCCGTCGAGCGCGAGTGCGGGCGCCGTGTCGAGCCGGACGATGTGGCCCGGCTCGTGGACGACGAAGCGCACCTGCCCGACGGGCGCCTGCGGCTCGCCGTGGCCGAGGTCCTCGCCGCGCAGCTCGCCGAGGGCCCAGAGCACGTTCGCCCGGATCGCGTCGAAGCCGGTCACGAGCTTCGCCAGCTCCGCGTCCTTGCCGCCCCCCAGCCGCGCCCCGACCTCGATCGCCCAAGGCTGGCCGTCCTGAACCCGGATCTGGACGTACGACGGGCCGGTCTTCAGCCCGACCGCGCGGCTCGCGGCGTGCGCGAACTCGAAGATCCGCTCCTCCTTCGCGAGGCCCGACGGGTAGCGATGGGCGATGCAGACGCCGAGCGGCGGCGGCGGGTACAGCAGCCGCTGGGTGACGCTCATCGGGAAGTAGTCGCCCTCGAGCAGGAAGCCGTTGACAGTGAACTCCTCGCCAACGAGGTACTGCTCGAGAACGATCGCGCCGGCCTTCGAAGCCGCCAGGGCGCGGTCGACCGCCGGGGCGAGCTCGCCCTCCTTGCGCACCTCGGTCACGCCGCGCTGCGCGGAGCCGTCCACCGGCTTCACGACCACGGGCGCGCCGAGCTGGTGGAACGCCTGCTCGGCCTCTTCGAAGCCCGCCGCCTCGCGTCCCTTCGGGCAGCGCACCTTCGCCCGCTCGAAGGCCGCGCGCATGCGGCGCTTGTCCGCGACCGTGCGCGCGGTGTCCACCGGCAAGCCGGGGAGCCCGAGTCGCTCGGCGAGCTGCGCGGTCGGCAGGACGGCCTGATCTGAGCCCATCGTCGCGACGGCGACAGGCTCGATCCCGCGCGCCTGGAGCTCGCCGATGACGCCGTTCACGTCGGTGAAGCTGCGCACGATCGCGTGGTCCGCCTCGGCCAAGAGCGGCGCGCGATCGGAGCCGTCGACGACGCAGACCTCGTGCCCGAGCGCACGCGCCTGCTCGAGCAGCCCGAGCTGCGACCGCGACCCGCCGGTGAGGACGAACGCCTTCGGCATCTACGCGGGCGCCGCGGCGCGCAAGGACTCGAGCAGTTGCCGCATCCCTTCGTCGAGGGGGACCTCGGCTCGCCACCCGAGCGCCCGGATCCGTTCGGTCGCGATCCGCGTCATCACGCGGCCGGGAGGCGGCTCGACCTCCTCGATCAGCTCGTGCGGTGCGCCGGTCAGCTCGCAGGCGACGCGGGCGACATCGGCGAGCGAGACGGCTTCGCCGTCGGAGCCCACGTTGAAGGTTCCCTCGGCGCCGGCCTCGACGACGAGGCGGATCGCCCGGACGACGTCGCCGATCCAGCAGAACGTGCGTGCTTCGCCGCGGAAGACCAGGATCGGCTCGCGCGATTCGGCCTGCCGCAGCATCGATGGCACCGCGCCCTTGGCCTGGCCCGCGTCGACTCCCGGCCCGTAGGGGTTTGCGAGCCGCAGGAGGGCGAGGCCGCTCGGCGCATAGAGGGCGGCGGCCTGCTCGCCCCACAGCTTCGTCAGGGCGTACAGGCTCTCCGGTGCCGGCGGCGTCTCCTCGTCGGCGGCCACTGCGGATCCGTAGACGTCGGAGGTCGAGAGGTAGACGAGGCGCGCCCCGTGCGCGGCCGCCGCACGCGCCACGAGCGCGGTCGCCAGGACGTTCGAGCGCACCGCGAGCTCGGCCTGGTCCTCACAGCGCACGACGCCGATCCGCGCCGCTCCGTGCACGATCACGCCCGGCTGCGCACCGGCGACGAGGCCGTCGGCAACCCCCTCCTGGGACAGATCGCCTTCCTCACGCCCGAGCGGGTGGACCTCGTAGGCTGCGTCCGCGTGACGAAGCTCCTCGACGAGGGCGCGCCCGACGAACCCCGAGGCGCCCGTGACCAGCACCTTCATGGCCGCCGAGTCTACTGGCGCGCCTGCGGGCTCCTGGCGGTCGTGCTGCTCGCCGGCTGCGACCACGGGAAGCGCCGCGTGGAGCCGAAGCCGCCGCCCCCGCCGCCGCAGTCGTTCGTCGCGCTCGATCGGGAGCAGCAACGCCTCGTGCGCGACTACCAGCCGGTGAGCGCGGCGCTGACGGCGTACGAGCTGTCGTTCCGGGACTGGCGCCTCGGCCGCCTCTCGCGAAACGAGCTGGTGCGGCGAGCCGGGACGTACCGCGAGGTGGTCGAGCACGCGGCCGACCTCATTCGCGGCGATCCCGCCACGGGCGAGACAGGCCGGGCGAAGCGGCTCCTCCTGACGGGGCTGCGGGCGCGTCGAACCGCGCTCGCCGCCCTCCCGGTGCTGGCGCGCTACCGGCCCGCGTGGGACCGCTCGGTCGTGAACGCCCGGCGCGCACTGACGCTGATGCAGGACGTCCGCGACCGCGCGCGGCTGATCCCGCTCCCCGAAGACGCCGTCAGCTGACTCTTGTCACCGGTGAGGTGAGGCGCTAGGCTCTGCGCCCCAACCACACGTAACAAACCGCACCTATGCGCTGCATGCGAGCCGCCCTCGCTGCAGGCGCCGTCGCGGCCGCGGTGTCGGCAGTCCTTGCCGCCCCTGAAGGGCAGGCGAACGGTAGTGCGCTGTATCGAGACGGAAGCGTGGTCGCCCAGGTGCGGGCCGGCAGCGTCGCCCTGCGTGCCGCGCCGGGCTCGAGCCGGGTCCTCGCGCTCGCGCCGAGGAACACTGAGTTCGGCTCGCGCACGACGTTCGCGGTGACGGGGATTCGCGGCCGCTGGGCCGAGGTGATCTCCCCACTGCTCGCCAACGACCAGCGCGGGTTCGTCCGCCGCAGCGAGTTGAAACTGAGCCGCGTCCGCGTCGCGCTCGACGTCGACCTCTCCGCCCGGCGGCTGCGGGTCTGGCGCGGCGGCGTGATCCTGCGGCGAGTGGAAGTCGCGGTCGGAGCCGCGGGCTCGCCCACGCCGATCGGCCGGTTCGCCGTCACCGATCAGCTCACCGGGTTCAACGCCGCCGCCTACGGCTGCTGCATCCTCGCCCTGTC
>JBEVNN010000250.1:0-3033 GCA_040508095.1 Gaiellaceae bacterium | reverse complement strand
GAGCCGGGTAGTAGCGAATCGCGTCCCGGACGAGGTCGGCGAGCTCTGCAAGCGCCTCGACGCCTGCGTAGCCGGCGCCGATGAAGACGAAGCTCAGCTCGCGCTGCCGGTGGGTCTCGTTCGTGGCGACGTCGGCCGCCTCCAGGCGTTGCAGCACGTGGTTGCGGAGCTGGATCGCGTCGGCGAGGTCCTTGAAGCCGAGCGCGTGGTCGGCGAGGCCCGGGATCGGGAGCGCGCGCGAGATCGAGCCCACCGCGAGCACGAGATCCTCGTAGCCGATGTTGACGAGGCCTTCGAGCGACTCGACCTGGACGCGGCGGCGCTGGAAATCGAGCGTCTTCGCGTTTCCCAGAACGAGCTCGGCGTGCGGACACATCGCGCGCAGCGGGACCACCACGTGGCGAGGCTCGAGCGTCCCGGATGCTGCCTCCGGGAGCAAGGCGCTGAACAGCATCGAGTTCTGCGGGTTGACGATCGTCGCTCCGCGCTTGCCGAGGCAGCGGGCGACGTAGCTGCCGGCGTACCCGCCGCCGACGACCACGGTGCCGCCTCGTGCTTGCCGCTCGCTCACGGCTCTACTATCGCGGCATGGCCCGGGTTCAGGTCGCGGTCATCGGGAGCGGTGCCGAGCACGAGGCCCGCGCCGTGCAGGTGGGCCGGCTGCTCGCCGAGCGTGGGGCCACCGTCGTCACGGGCGGGCTCGGGTCGGTCATGGCGGCAGCCGCGCGAGGCGCCAAGTCGGCCGGGGGGACGACGATCGGGATCGTTCCGGGTGAGACGCGGCAGGGCGCGAACGAGTGGCTCGACCACGTCGTCGTGACGGGCGTCGGCCACGCCCGGAATCTGGCGGTGGTCGCCTCCGGCGACGCGGTGATCGCGGTGGGCGGGCAGTGGGGAACGCTTGCAGAGATCGGCTTCGCGCACGTCCTCGGCCGTCCGGTCGTGATCCTGGAGCCTGGCTGGGAGCTCGACGGCGTGGCGCGGGCCTCCTCACCCGATGAAGCAGTCGAACTGGCGCTACGCGCTCTGGGCTAGGTGCGGAGCAATGGTCGCGTCAGGCAGGTCGGGCCGCCGTCGCCCTTCGAGAGCTCCTCGCCGCGGTAGGTCAGGACCTCGACTCCGGCTCGCTCCATCCGCTCGCATGTGCGCGGGTTGCCTTCGACCGCCAGCGCCACCCGCGGCGCGAGGGCGAGCACGTTCGAGCCCAGGCTCTCGAACTCCTCGTCCGGGACCTCCACCAGCTCGATCTCGCGCTCCTCGAGCAGCAGTGCCAGGCGCGTCGGCAGCAGCGGCGCGTAGACGACCGCGAGGTCGGGCGCGAGCGGGCTGATCAGCGACATCAGGTGCATCACCTCGCGGCGGCCGCGCCAGTGCGGGAGGTCGTACGCGATCACGTCAACGCCCGGCAACAGCGCGCGCAGGCGCGCGATGCCGGCCTCGTTCGTGCGGTAGCCGCAGCCGGCGAGCAGCGTGCGCTCGTCGAGCCAGCAGCAGTCGCCGCCCTCGGCGCATTCGGGGTCGTGCAGCCGGCCCGCGATTGGGATATCGGCGCGCTCGAAGTCCTCGGCCATCGCGTCGACCTCGCTGCGTCGGATCCGCTTGCCCGGATGCAGCAGCAGGGCGCCCTCCTCGGTGACGAGCGCCGGGTCGTAGGTGTAGATCGCGTCGGGGTTGCCACCCGTGTCGGATTCGGCGATCAGGACCTCGGCCCCGGCGCCGGCAAGCAGCGCGCAGAAGGCCTCGTGCTCCTCCGCTATCCGGCGGACGTCGGGCTCCTTCCGCCAGCCACACGCGCCCCACCCGTGCTGATCCTCCTCGCGTGGGACCCGCACGAGCACGCGGCGCAGTTCGCCGGTCATCGACTGGCAGCCGAACAGCTTTGGCTCGAGTTTCACATAGAGGATCGTACTTCGGCGAGCCGCCGCTCCAGAAACGCGCGCTCGGCCGGCTGCGCGGCGAGCTCGATCGCCCGTCCGTACTCCTCGGCAGCCTCGTCGCCTCGCCCCAGCCGGCGCAGCAGATCCGCGCGGGCGGAGTGGAGATGGCGGTACTCGTCCAGCCCGCCGATCCGGTCGATCAGCTCGAGCCCTTCCTGCGGCCCGTCGGCCATCGCCACCGCTACGGCCCGGTTCAGCTCGACCACCGGCGATGGCGTGAAGCACACGAGCCGTTCGTACAGCGCCGCGATCTGCGTCCAGTCGGTCTGAGGCTCGAGGTGTAGCGATGCGATCGCCGCCTGCAGCTGGTACGGCCCCGGCCGGCGCAACGGCAGCGCGCGGTCGAGCACGCGCCGGCCCTCCTCGACGCGCGCGTCGTCCCAGAGCGACCGGTCCTGGTCCTCGAGCAGCACCAGCTCGCCGGCTTCGTCGAGTCGTGCTTCGCGTCGCGCATCGTGCAGCAGCATCAGCGCCAGTAGCCCGAGAGCCTCGGGCTCGTCGGGCATCAGCAACGCGAGGACCTTCGCGAGCCGAATCGCCTCGTCGCACAGCTCCGCACGCGGCGGCGGCCCGTAGCCCTCGTTGAAGATCAGGTAGACGACCGCGAGCACCGCGCGCAGCCGTTCGGGCAGCAGGTGGTCGGGCGGCACGCGGAAGGGGATCCCGGCCGCCCGGATCTTCTTCTTCGCCCGCACGAGCCGTTGCGCCATCGTCGGCTCCGGGACGAGGAAGGCTCGCGCGATCTCCTCGGTCGTGAGGCCGCCGAGCGTCCGTAGCGTCAGCGCCACCTGCGCCTCGGTCGAGAGCGCCGGATGGCAGCAGGCGAAGATAAGGCTCAGGCGCTCGTCGGGAATCACGTCAGTCTCCTCGGGCTCGCCCGGCTGCAGCGTGGCCAGCAGCTCGGTCTTCCGCTGAAGCGTGCGGTCACGGCGGATCCGGTCGATTGCCCGGTTTCGAGCCGTCGTCAGCAACCCGGCGCCCGGCCGGTCGGGCGCCCCTCCCGCGGGCCAGCGCCCCCGCGCGATCGCGGCCGCGTCTTGGAGGGGGTCCTCGGCGAGGTCGACGTCGCCGAGGACGCCGATCAGGCTTGCGAGAA
>JBEVNN010000246.1:0-6673 GCA_040508095.1 Gaiellaceae bacterium | reverse complement strand
GAACCCCGGGAGCGAGAGGCCCTCGGCCATCGCCGTATCCTTTCACCGTGGCAGCTCGAGCCGTACCAGCGCCACTGGCGCAGATCCCGAACGCGCTGACGATCTTCCGGCTCGCCCTGATCCCGGTCTTCGTCGCGCTGCTGTTGAGCTCCGAGGGCGGTCACAGCTGGCCCGCGGCGATCGTGTTCGGCGTCGCCGGCGTCACCGACCAGATCGACGGCTGGCTCGCGAGGCGCTGGCGCGTCGAGTCGAACTTCGGCAGGGTCGCCGATCCGCTCGCCGACCGGCTGATGATCGACGCGGCCGTGATCCTGCTCTGGCACGCCGACCGCCTGCCCTGGATCGCGCTGGCGATACCCGCACGTGACCTCGCGCTCATTGCGGGGTACAAGCTCGTCGTGGAGCGGGGCTACGAGTTCGCAGTCAGCACGACGGGCAAGGCGGCGACCTGGCTGCTGTACGCGTCGCTGGCCTTCGTCATGTGCACGAGCGCGGGAACGAGCTGGCCGTTGTGGATCTTCTGGGCCGGTGCCGCCCTCGCCGCGATCTCGCTTGCGGGCTACCTGCTCAAGGCGCGACGGGAGGTGCGGACGTGAAAGCTGTGGTGATGGCCGGCGGCGAGGGCACGCGCCTGCGCCCGCTCACTTCCAACCAGCCGAAGCCGATGGTGCCGATCGTCGGCAAGCCGTGCATCGAGCACATCCTCGAGCTCCTCAAGCAGCACGGGCTCGAGGACGTGATCGTGACCGTCGCCTTCATGCCTCAGGCGATTCGCAGCTACTTCGGCAGCGGCGACACGCTCGGCCTCACGATCGAGTACTCCGTGGAGGAGTCGCCGCTCGGAACGGCGGGCTCGGTGCGACTCGCGAGCGGGCGGCTCGACGAGACGTTTCTCGTCATCTCCGGCGACGCGCTCTGCGACGTCGACCTCACGGACCTGATTCGTTTCCACCGCGAGAAGCAGGCCGCCGTCACGATCGGGCTGAAATCGGTCGAGAACCCGCTCGAGTTCGGAATCGTCGTCACGGACGAGGACGGCCGCATCGAGCGCTTCCTCGAGAAGCCGTCCTGGAGCCAGGTCTTCTCGGACACCATCAACACCGGCATCTATGTCCTCGAGCCGGAGGTGCTGCGGCACGTGCCGGCCGACGGGCCGTACGACTTCTCGAAGGAGCTGTTCCCGCTGCTGCTCGAAATGGGCCGGCCGCTGTACGGCTACGTCTTCGACGACTACTGGCAGGACATCGGGAACCTCGACCAGTTCCGGCAGGCGAACTTCGACGCGCTCGACGAGGAAGTGCGGCTGAACATCCCGGGGATCCGGCTGCGCGGCAACGTCTGGCTGGGGGAGGGGGTGGAGGTCGACGACGTCGACGCGATCGAGGGGCCCGCGTACCTCGGCAACTACTGCCGCGTCGCCCCGGACGCGACGGTCGGCCCGTACTCGGTGCTCGGCTCCAGCGTGACGCTGCTCGAGCGCGCGCGCACCGAGCGGTCGGTGATCGACGCCGCGACGCACATCGGCCGCAGCGCGCGCGTGGAAGGCGCGGTCGTCGGCCGCGCCTGTGACATCCGCGCGCACGCCCACGTGCAGGAGGGCGCGGCGATCGGCGACGAGGTGACGCTCGGAGCCCAGAGCGCCGTTATGCCGCAGGTGCGGATCTACCCGTACAAGGAGGTCGAGACCGGAGCGCAGATCCACGAGAGCCTGATCTGGGAGTCGCGCGCCTCGTCGAACCTGTTCGGCAAGGACGGCGTCTCGGGGCTCGTCAACGTCGACCTGACGCCCGAGACCGCGGTTCGGCTGGCCGCCGCGCTCGGGACGGCCCTGAAGCGCGGCGCGCGCGTCGTGGCGAGCCGTGAATCGCCGGCCGCCTGCCGCGTGGTCAAGCGCGCGATGCTCTCCGGGCTCAACTCCACGGGCGTCCACGTCGCCGATCTGCGCGTGTCGCCCGCCGCCGTCAGCCGCCACCTGCTGAAGACCCAGGGCTACGACGCCGGCTTCCACGTGGGTGTGAGCTACATCGATCCGGAGGTGATCGAGATCCGGTTCTACGAGCAACCCGGGATCCAGTTGACGGCCGAGCTGCAGAAGGAGATCGAGAAGCACTACACCCGCCTCGAGCTGCGCCGTGCAGCCTTCAACGCGGTCGGCACGGTCACGTACCCGGCCCGCGTGCGCGAGGGCTACGCACACGACCTGCTCGCGAACCTCGACGCGGAGGCGATCCGCCAGCGCGGCTACCGCATCGTCGTCGACTACGGCTACTCCGCGACCTCCTACGTGCTGCCCCTGCTGCTCGGGCCGCTCGGCGTCGAGGCGGTCAGCGCGCACGGTTTTTCCGCCGACGGCGGCGAGCCGCACACGGGGCTACGGGAGGCTGTCGGTCAGGCGAAGCGCCTGGTGACGGCGATCAGCGCCGACCTCGGCGTCGTCTTCGACCGGGCCGGCGAGCGACTCTTCCTGATCGACGAGCAGGCGCACGAGATCCCGGTCGAGCAGGCGCTGCTGCTCTTCCTGCGACTGATGAGCTCCGACGGACGGCACGGCAAGCTCGCGTTCCCGATCACCGTCACGAGCCACGTCGACGAGCTGGTCGCCGGGAGCGGGCTCGAAGTGATCCGCACGCCGCACTCGCTCGCCGAGCTGACGAAAGCCGCGGCGGAGGACGACGTCATCTTCGCGGGCGCCGTCGGCGGCGGCTACGTCTTCCCGGAGTTCCTGCCGGCCTACGACGCGGTCGCGAGCCTCTGCAAGCTGCTGGAGCTGCTGGCGCCGGTCGACCAGCCGCTCTCGGAGCTGGTCGCGGAGCTTCCGGCGAGCACGCTCGTTCACCGGCAGGTGCCCTGCCCGTGGTCGCTGAAGGGGACGGTCATGCGGGTGCTCACCGAGCAGCTGCGCGACCGGGAAGTCGACCTCCTGGACGGGATCAAGGTCTTCGACGAGCGCGGATGGGCACAGCTGCTGCCGGACCCCGACGAGCCGCTGGTGCACATCTACGCCGAGGGCGCGACCACGGAGGCCTCTACAGAGCTCGAGGCCGAGCTGCGCGGAATGGTCGAGGAGATCATGCAGTCCGAGGGTGCCGGAGCCCCTGCCGGAGCCTCAAGCTAAGGTTGACCCTTCGGGCTCCTTCTGCTTGACTACGAGCGCTCCCGCCACCGACGAAAGGCTCACGTGGAACCGTTTCCCGATCTCGCCTCGCTCGCGGACGACGACCTCAAGCAGCTCATCGACGAGCTGACGAAGGAGGAGCAGGAGGTCTCGTACCGGAGGCGCATCCTGCACGGGAAGATCGACCTGCTGCGCGCCGAGCTTCAGGCGCGGCTCCGTGAGACGGGCGGGAAGAGCGTGCTCGAGCAGGTCGACGTCGACCGGCTCGCCGCCATCCTCGCCGGCAAGGCAGCCCCGCCCAGCGAGGCGTAATTGCGACACGTGTACTGCCCGGAGTGCGGGTTCCAGAACCCGGAGGCCGCGAACTACTGCTCGCGCTGCGGAGCCCTGCTCGTGAAGGACGAGCCCGGCTCCGAGACGACGATGAGCTACACGCCAGAGGAGGCGGAGGAGGGAGGCCTGGTGTCGCTCGAAGACCTCGGCGCCGAGGGCCCAGCGCTTGTCGTTCGTTCCGGCGGAGGCCGCGCGGGCGAGCACTTCGTGCCGCAGGGCGAGCGCACGACGATCGGGCGCTCCCCTGACTGCGACATCTTCCTCGACGACGTCACCGTCTCGCGCAAGCACGCCGTGCTCGTCCACAAGGACGACGCCTTCTTCATCGAGGACCAGGGGAGCCTGAACGGGACGTTCCTGAACCGTCGCCGCATCGAGTCCGGCCGGCTGGAGAACGGCGACGAGCTCCAGATCGGCAAGTACAAGCTCAGCTTCCTGGAGAAATGAGCACGGCCGAGGCGACCACCGAGCGCGCCCGCCTGCTCACGATCGGCGCGGTCTGCACCCGCCTTCAGGCGGAGTTTCCGGACATCTCGATCTCGAAGATCCGCTACCTCGAAGACCAGGGCCTGCTGGCGCCGCGGCGGACGCAGAGCGGCTATCGGCTCTTCAGTGAGGACGACGTGGAGCGGCTGGAGACGATCCTGCGCCTGCAGCGCGACGAGTTCCTGCCGCTGCGCGTGATCCGTCAGGAGCTCGCCTCGCCCTCGGGTGCCGGCAAGGAGCGCCGGCGGCGGCGCACGGTCGGGCTCGCGGAGCCCGACGACGAGCTCGACCTCGGCGAGCTGTGCGAGCAGGCGGCCATCACGCGCGAGCTGGCGCGGGAGCTCGAGGAGTACGGCCTCCTGCAGCCGCGCCGAGAGGGAGGCGAGAAGCTCTACCCCGCCGGGGACGTCGACGTCGCGGTCGCCTGCGCGAAGCTCGCGCGCTTCGGCATCTCTGCGCGTCACCTGCGCACCTTCCGCACCGCGGCGGACCGCGAGGCCGGCCTCCTGGAGCAGCTGGTCGCGCCCTCGCTGCGCTCGCGCAGCCAGGAGCGGCGCGACGCGGCCGTTCAACAGCTGCAGACCCTCGCCGAAGTCGCCCAGGAGCTCTCGCAGCTCCTCTTCTGGCGCGACCTGCGCCAGGTCGCGGGCCACTGATGGGCGTCGACAGCCTCAAGGCACGGATCCGCGACGTCCCGGACTTTCCAGAGCCTGGGGTCCTCTTCAGGGACATCATGCCCCTGCTCGCCGACCCCGCCTGCCTCCACGAGGTCACCGACCTGATCGCCGACTGGGCGGAGCCGCGCAAACCGGACGTGATCCTGGGCGCGGAGGCCCGCGGGTTCATCCTGGGGGCTACCGTCGCCTACAAGCTCGGCTGCGGCTTCGTGGCGGCGCGCCGACCCGGGAAGCTGCCCTGGAAGACCGTGAGCGCCACGTACGCGCTCGAGTACGGGGAGAACTCACTCGAGCTCCACGCCGACGCGATCACGCGCGGGCAGCGCGTGCTGGTCCACGACGACGTCCTGGCGACGGGCGGCACCGCCCGGGCGATCTGCGACCTCGCCGAGCAGCTCGGCGGCGAGATCGTGGGCGTCGCATTCGTCATCGAGCTGGACTTCCTCGAGGGCGCGAAGCAGCTCGAGGGCCGCGACGTCCACTCGCTGATCCACTACTAGCGCGTCCGAGGGCTACGTTTTGGCGTCCGGGACGCCGATTACAACACCGTCATGTACGACGCCCTCACCACCCGGTACACGTTTGCGTGCCCGGAGCGAGAGGAGGCGCGCATCGCGCTCTCGTCGTTCCGCCGCGTCGAGCAGCTGCCCGGGCCGGCCCAGCCCGCGGTCTTCGAGATCGAGTTCGGCTGCGTCTGCGGCCACGAGCACCCGGGGCTGGTCTCACACGACGAGCTCGACTGGGCGCCGCTGGGCCTCGGCGGAGACGCGACGTTCGTGAACCTGATGACCGCGACGGTCGATCCGGTCGAGCAGGAGCTCGCCGACCTCGCCGCGCGGCGGATCGAGGCCGGGGAGTGGCCTTGGAGCTTCTTCTGCTACGCGGAGGAGCGCCCGCGCCCGGTGTTCCCGTCCGCATTCGTGGTGCTCGCCCCGAGCGGGGCCGGGGAGGAGGTCGGCCTGGCTGTGCGCTGCCCGGTCTGTGGAAGCACTTCGATCAACCTCGTGACGACGCAGCACCTCGACGTGCCGTTCCACAACGACCGCGAAGTGGGGGTGGTCCCACACGTGTTCGCCTCCGACCTCGAGCGGGTCGTGGAGGAGTTCGCCGCCGAGCTGTACTCCGCGCGCTTCGACAGCCGCAGGCTGGCGCTTTAGATCCGGCGATCCGGGTACCACCGGGCCGGAGGTGGTGCCATGTACGGCTTGACACGTGGAACGGTCACGCTGATCTGCGCGGCCGTAGCCGGTTTCCTGATCTGGCTCGCGACCCAGGTCAGCGACAGCTCGAACGGCGGCTACTGGGGCGTCTACGGCCTGATCGCCGCCGCGGGGCTCGTGATGGCGTTCTCGCAGCTCCTGGGCGGCTGGACGAAGTGGGGCTGGCCCCGCCTGTCCGTGAACGTCTTCCTGATCGGCTTCATCCCGGTGCTCATCGCGGCCGGCTGGGTGCTGCTCGCGACGCAGCCCGACCCGAACTGGTTCCGGGATCACATCCGCAGCTGGACTGACGACATCGGGATCAACGGCCTCGTCGGCGATCTCGGCCAGTACGTCTCCGTGCTCGCCTTCGGCCTCGGGCTCGTGTTCGGCTTCACGTTCGACACGACCGGGCCCGCCGCATACGGGCCGTTCGGCCGGCAGCGCCGCGCCGCGGTCGCCGAGCCGGTCCCGGTCGACAAGAACGGCCCGCGGCCCGAGGACACGGCAACCGCGCGCGAGGAGCGCGAGGCCGCTGCCCGGGACGACGGCGCGGTCGACGACGAGACCGTCGTCCGCGACCGCGCGCGCACGCGTACAGACGACTACGAGCGCACGCGCTCCGACTAGCTTCCTTCGTACCCCGCTTCTTCCCTCCCGGGAGGGATGAGGCGGGCTGGACCGACACCGATACACCGGGCCAATGAGCGCCGCCCTCGAGAGCCGCCGCCCGAAGCGCCTGGGCTTGCTGCTCGCGCAGTGCGCGGAGCCGGGGGCGTCGCGGCAGCCGGCCTTCGAGCGGCTCCGCGACAAGATCGGCGCGAGGCTTGCGCGCGTCCTCGTCTTCGCGCTGGCCGGGGATC
>JBEVNN010000229.1:0-7403 GCA_040508095.1 Gaiellaceae bacterium | reverse complement strand
GGCACGCTGGCACTCTCACCCGGCGTTGAGGCGCTGCTCGAGTCGGTCGAGGGGCGTGAGCTCCCGGGAGTCGTGAAGATGGAGCTGCTCGCGTCGATGGTCGAGCTCGCGACCGACGTCTGCGCGACGTCCCAGCAGGCGCTTGCCTCGCTTCAGGAGTTGCGTAAGGCCGCCGACGAGGGCGCGCGGGCAGGCGGCCTGCGCATCGCCGCCGCCGGGACCCACCCGTTCAGCCTCCCGGAGGCTCAGGACATCGCGCCGGACCCGCGCTACCGCGAGTTCGTCGAGTACGCGGGGATCACCGCGCGGCGGCAGGCGGTCTGCGGCCTCCACGTCCACGTCTCGATGCCCAGCGCCGAGGCGTGCATGCACGCCCTCGAAGGGGTGCTCCCGTGGCTGCCGCTGGTGCTCGCGCAGTCGGCGAACTCGCCCTACCTCGCCGGCGAAGAGACGGGCCTCATGTCGGCGCGGGCGGAAGTACTCGGGCTCCTTCCTCGCGCGGCCGCGCCGCCGGTCTTTGCGAGCTACGAGGAGTGGGAGGCGTTCGTCGAGCGCTTCGTCGAGATCGGGCTGGCGGACGGGTACACGCGCTTCTGGTGGGACATCCGGCCGCACCCGAAGTTCGGCACGCTCGAGGTGCGAGCGCCGGACCAGCCGACCTCGGTGGCGCTCACGGCGGCGCTCGTGGCGCTGCTGCAGGCCCTGTGCCTGACGGTGCTCCAGGCGGAGCCGCCGCCGCCCGCGAACCGGGGCGACTACGCGCAGAACCGCTGGGCCGCGCTGCGCTTCGGGCCTCGCGCCGAGCTGATCCACCCCGACGGCAGTCGCCTGGTGCCCGCTCCGGAGCTGATGCTCGAGCTGCTCGCGCTGATCCGGCCGGCCGTGCAGCAGCTGGGGACCGTCGAGCTCATCGGCGCCTTTGATCCGGACTCGTGCGAGGGCGACCGGCAGCTCGCGGTCGGGCGCGACCAGGGCCTCGATGCGGTCGCCGCGGACGCCGTCGAGCGGACGGTACGATCGCCGTAGATGGCGGTTCGCTCCGAGACGATCCAGGTCAGCGGGATCCGCTGCGAGCGCTGCGTCGGCCGCCTCGCGGGCGCGCTGCGCGGTCACGACGGGCTCGAGTACGCCAACGCGAACCTGATGGGCCAGGTGCAGCTGCAGTGGGACGACGAGCGCACCAACCGTGACGTGATCCTCGCCGCGCTGTCGCGGGCAGGCTTCCGGGAACTCGAGGCCGTCTAGCGCTTAGAGCGGGTCGTGCGAGTCCGCAGCTCGCGAGCGGAACGGGAATGCATGCGCCATACCGGGCGTTACAGGCGCCAGAACGAACGATTGCTAGGGTGGCTCGATGAGCGAGACCACGCCCGAGGCGGACCCGCGGAGACTGGCCGAGGAGGCCCGGGACAGGGTCCACTTCGAGGAAGAGGCGCTCGAGCTGGCCGACCAGGTCTACCGCGTGGCGCGGCGGCTCGTCTCCACCCGAGAAGAGGCTGAGGATTTGATGCAGGAGACGTACGCACGCGCATTCCGGGCCTGGCGGTCGTTCCAGCCCGGCACCAATCTCCGCGCGTGGCTCCTACGGATCCTCACCAACCTAAACATCGACCGGGGCCGCAGGCAGCAGCGTTCCCCCGACTTCCAGCCGCTCGAGGAAGGCGACTACTACCTCTATAACCGGCTCGAGGAGTCGGGGCGAGAGGCCAACGTCGACCAGGAGCGGGTGGACGACCGGCTCTCCCAGGACGACGTGGTGCAGGCGCTCTCGGCAGTCCCGCACGACTTCCGGGACGTGATCGTGCTCGTCGACATCGGCGACTTCAGCTACGCCGACGCGGCGCAGATCCTCGAGATCCCGATCGGAACCGTGATGTCGCGGCTGCACCGCGGCCGCAGGATCCTCAAGCGCGAGCTTGCGGACGAGGCGATGACCAGCGTATGAGCCTCCCCGGCGGAGTGGAGACCGATCCGTGCGAGAAGTGCGAGGAGATGCTGCAGCCGTACCTCGACAAGCAGCTCTCGGACGCGGAGCTTGCGGAAGCCGAGGCACACCTGGAGGGCTGCAGCTACTGCCGCAAGCGCTACGTGTTCGAGGAGGAGTTGCGCATGTTCGTGCGGCAGGCGGCGGTCGAGGAGATGCCGCCCGACCTGAAGCAGAAGCTCGCCGACCTGCGCACGCCGCTCTTCTGAGCCTTTCGGAAGAAGCGGAGCGGGTTCACCGCCTGGCCGTCGTGCCGTAGCTCGAAGTGCAGGTGCGTGCCGGTGCACGAGCCTGTGCACCCTGCGGTCCCGAGGCGCTGGCCGGTGGCGACGTGCTGGCCCGTGCGGACTTGCCAGTCCGCGAGGTGGGCATAGAGCGCGACGTACCCGTCGCCGAGCGCGACCTCGACGACGTTGCCGTAACCCTCGAAGCCTGTCTGGGGGCCGACGGCTATCACTTGTCCCGGCTGGGCGGCCCGGACGGTGAGCGAGCGCAGAATCCCGATGTCCAGGCCCGGGTGCCAGCGGCCGCCGTCATCGCCGAAGGGCGAGGTGACGGTGCCGGAAGCCGGCCAGGCCGACCACGTCGGGACGGGCTGGGCAGGAGAAACCGGCGTCCGCGCGAGCGCAAACGCAACCAGCAGGGCGAGCAAGACCGCGGCAGGTTACCTATGCAATTCAGCAGGTGGCGTGCGCCGGGCCGACGATGACCACCAGCCGGCGCGGGTTTTTCCCACCGGGAAGCGGTTTCGGCGTCCCACACCCGATCTGCGTCGCAAGGCGGTCGGCGAGGGTCGCACCGCCAGGTTCGTAGTAGACGGTGGTCTCGGGGTAGTCGAACCGGTTCGCCTTCGTGACGTGCTGGATCCGGTAGCCGTAGGAGCCAACCCGTGTGGCGACGCGACGCGTGTAGTTGATGTCGCCGCTGCCGTTGAGGACGTCGACGGAGACCTTCCACGGGGGAGGCAGAGTCGCCGCGCGGCTCTTCGCGGAGGCGCCTCGGCCGCTTCCGCCGAGGTCGATCGTGAGCGCGAGCGTCACGGCGAGGATGACCGCTGTCGCCGCGCCGGCGGCGATCCAGCGCGCGACCGGCCGGCGCTTGGGCGGCTCGACCGGCATCCCGGAGAGAGCGCGCGCCTCGCGATGGTCGACGCCAAGAGCGGTTGCGTAGCGAAGGAGCGCGAGCACCGCCGTCTCGTTGCCCGGGAAGCGGTAGAGCCGGCCCGTCTCCAGCCACTCGATCTGCTCGGGCCAGAGCGCCGCCTTCTTGGCAGCCTCCTCGATCGTCAGCTTTCGCTGCAAACGCAGGCTCGTGAGGGCCGAGGGTTTCTCGGCGACGCCGGCGGCTAGGGGTTTGGCAAGCTCCACGGCTTGAGGCGATCGGGTACGTCATCGGCGTGATCGACGTCCCCTGGAGGTCCAAGATCGTCGCAGGAGACGAGGACGGCGTCGAGGGTCCGGGCCCCGTCGTCCGGGATGTCGGGCCAGGCGCGGCGGTCGAGCAGGACGGGGTGCAGCCGCGTTCCGCCGTATGTCGCGGCGACGACCGGCGGCCGGTCTTCGCGCCAGCGCGCGACCACGCGGTCGATCGCCTCGGGGCTGAGGTCCGGGCCGTCCGCGAGCACGACCACCGCAGCGTGGGCGCCCTCCGGCAACGCCGCGAGCCCGCAGCGGAGCGACGCGCCGGGGCCGCGCTCCCACTCGGGACAGTGAACCGTCGTGGCCGACGCCTCCAGCGTGTGCGCGCCGGTGACGACGACGATGCCGTCGACTCCGCCGCTCGCCCGGACGCGCTCGAGTACCGGCTCCACGAGCAGGCGCTGCTTCGGTGACCCGAACCGGCTGGACGCTCCGGCCGCCAGCACGACGGCCCAGACCATCAGGCGATCGCGTCGAGGGCGCGGCGGATCAGGGGGCGCGCCAGCTCGACCTTGTAGGCCGTGCCAGGAAGCGGCGTCGCGCTGTCGAGCTCTTCCGGCGATCCGAGCAGCCACGGGATCGGTGCTGCGCCTGCCAACGCAAGCCGCGTCTCGCCGCCTGAGCGCACTGCCGCGACGCCCACGAGCGCGAACGTGAAGCGCGTGCGGTCCATCGCCTTCAGGTACGTGCTCGCTTCCGGCTGCGGCACCTCGAGCTCCACGATCAGCTCGCCGGGCTCGAGCGTCGTCACGCTGCGGTTGTCCTCGGTCGGCAGGCGGTACAGCTCCGCGAGCGGTAGCTCACGGTGCGTCGTACGGAGCGTCGTCCCGAGCGCGAGCAGCGCGGCCGCCGGGTCGGACGGGTGCGCCGAGGCGCAGCGCTCGTTGCCGAAGATCGCGTGCTCGCGGTGCGCGCCCTGGCGCGCATGGCACGTCGAGCCGCCGTGGAGGAAGCACGGGTACTTCAGCCGCCAGTACCAGCAGCGCGTGGCCTGGAGGAGGTTGCCGCCGATCGTCCCCATCGAGCGCAGCTGCGGGGAGGCCGCCAGCGAGCACGCCTCGCGCAGCGCCTGGGGGATCTCCGGGTCGGCCTCGAGCTCGCCCAGTGTCGTGCCGGCCCCGATCGTCGTCCCGTCGACGCCGCGAGGCACCACTCCGCGTAGCTCGACCAGCGTCTCGGCCTCGACGATCCGGTCGCGGAGTAGCGGGACGAGGTCGGTTCCGCCCCCGAGCGCAACCGAGCCGTTACCGAGTGCCGCGGTTGCGGCCTCGAGCGACTCAGGCCGGAGCAGCTGCAAGCTTCTTCTCGCGTTCCCGCGCCTCGGCCAGGGCACGCAGCATCTCCTCGCGCGTCACCGGGAGGTCGCGCACGTCGGCACCGGTCGCATCGCGGATCGCGTTCACGATCGCCGCGGCCGTGGGCACGATCGGCGGCTCACCGAGACCCTTCGAGCCGAGGTTCGTCAGGTGCTCGTCCGGGATGTCGAGCAGCTCGACGTGGATCTCGGGCACGTCGGCGATCGTCGGCAGCTTGTACGCGTCGAGCGTCTGCGTCAGCACGCGGCCGCTCACCGGGTCGAAGAGCCGCTCCTCGGAGAGCGTGTGGCCGACGCCCTGGATGATCCCGCCCTCGACCTGGCTCTGCGCGCCGAGCGGGTTGATCACGCGCCCGACGTCGTGGATCGCGGCCATCCGCTCGACGCGGACCTCCCCGGTCTCGACGTCCACGGCCACGTCCGCGACCTGGATGCCGAACGTGAGCACCCGCATCCCCGCCGGGTTCGGGCCGCGCGCGCCCTTGCCGGTGATCTGGGCGTCATCGAGCAGCCCCGTCACCTCCTCGATCGGCCACGAGCCACCGTCCGCCGAGACGATGCGCCCGTCCTGCAGCGAGAGCACGCGCTGCTCGAGGTCGAAGCGCTGGGCCGCGATCTCGAGGATCTGGCGCGCAGCGTCGGCCGCCGCCGCGCGCACTGCGGGTCCCATCGACGGGATGGTCGAAGAGCCGGCGGAGATCGACGCGTACGTGCCTCGCGCCGAGTCGCCGAGCGACACGCGCACCCGCTCCAGCGGCAGGCCGAGCTCCTCGGCCGCGATCTGCGCCATGGCGGTACGCGAGCCGGTCCCGATGTCCTGCATGGCGGTCAGGACGGTGGCGTGCCCGTCGGAGCTCACGCGCACCCCCGCATACGACGGTGGCCCCCCACCGCCGTACCAGATCTGGCTCGCGAGACCGGTGCCGCGGCGAACGGGACCGTCGGACCGCGCGCGTACCTCGTCGCGCCGCGCCCAGTGCGGCTCGGCCCGCTCGTAGCACTCGAGCAGCTTCTTCGACGAGAACGGCCGGCCGTCCTCGAGGTCGCGGTCGGCGTGGTTTCGCCGTCGCAGCTCCAGCGGGTCGAGCTCCAGTCGCCCGGCGAGCTCGTCCAGCAGGCACTCGAGCCCGAACGTCCCCTCGACGAACCCGGGCGCGCGGAAGGCCGCGTTGGGCGGCAGGTTCACCTTCGCGCCGTGCGTGAGCGTGCGGACGTTCTCGCACGCGTAGAGCATCTCGAGCGGCCCGTAGGTCGGGCCCGACCAGCCCGCCCAGCCGACCGCGTTCACGTACTCGCCCTCGAGCGCGACCAGGGTGCCGTCGGAGCGCGCCCCGGCCCGCAGGCGCTGGATCGTCGAGTTGCGGTTGCCCGTCGCCAGGTTCTCCTCGCGCCGCGTGAGCGCGCAGCGCACCGGTCGCCCCGTCTTCCCGGCGAGGGCGATCGCGATGTACGTGTAGTCACCCGGGCCGTTCTTGGAGCCGAAACCGCCGCCCATGTAGTTGCAGACGACGCGCACGCGGTCCTGCGGCAGCCCGAGCTGCTCGGAGACCGAGTCCCGGACTCCCCAGATCCACTGCGTCGAGATGTAGATCTCGAGCGTGTCGCCCTCCCAGCGGCAGACCGACTGGTGCGTCTCCATCGAGTTGTGCAGCACCGTCTGGGTGCGGTACTCGGCCTCGACGACCACATCGGCGTCCGCGAACGCCGTCTCGACGTCTCCGCGCTCGTAGCTGCGAGCCTCCTCGTGCACGGAGCCCTGCCGCACCGCCTCCTCGGGGTCGAGCAGCGGCTCGAGCTCCTCGAGCTCGAGTTCGACGAGCGCGAGAGCCTCCCGTGCACGCGAGTAGCTGTCGGCGGCGACCGCGGCGATCGGCGCGCCGTGGAAGCCCGGCTCGGTCTGCAGCACGTGGCAGTCATCAGGCCCGACGGCACCGAGCACACCGGGGAGCTCCAGCGCCGCGCTCAGGTCGAGCGTCTTCACGCGTGCGTGCGCGAGCGGCGAGCGCAGGACGGCCGCGTGCAGCATCCCGGGGACCTGGAGGTCGCCGGTGTACTGCGCTTGGCCGCGCGCCCGCTGGTGGCCGTCCTGGCGCGGCGCCGGCTGCCCGACCACGGCACCCGGCCCCGGCGGCCACTGGTCGAGCGCCTCGTCGTCGCCCTCGACCACGACCCACTGCTCGGTGTACCTGCCCTCGACTTCCTTCTCGGTCTTGATCAGCCTCGCCACGTGAGAACAGCCTCCTCGATCCTCGGGTAAGCGCCGCAGCGGCAGAGGTTGCCGGCCATGGCGTGACGTACACGCTCGGGTGTCGGCTCCGGCTCGGCCTCGACGAGCGCCGCAGCCGAGACGATCTGGCCCGGCGTGCAGAAGCCGCACTGGAGCGCGTCGGCGCGGACGAACGCGTCGACCAGCGGGTGGTCCTGCAGGCCCTCGATCGTCGTCACCTCGCGCTCGCCGACGGTGTGCACGAGCGTGATGCACGAGAGCACCGGCACGCCGTCGAGCTGCACCGTGCAGGCGCCGCAGTGCCCTTCGCCACAGGCGACCTTCGTGCCGGTGAGACCGAGGCCGTCGCGCAGGGTCTCCGCGAGCGTGGAGCCGACGGGGGGCTCTGCGACCTCCTGGACGGCACCGTTGATCTTGAGGCTAAGCACCTGACGTCACCGCAAGGATGTCCGCCAGGTGGAC
>JBEVNN010000205.1:0-4271 GCA_040508095.1 Gaiellaceae bacterium | reverse complement strand
GACAGACACAGGGACAGACACAGGGACAGTCCCTGTTCGAGGGTTTCAGGCCAGGCCGGCGGCTTCTTCTGCCTCGCTCGCCGGCCTCCGCCGCTCCGCGTAGCGCCAGTTCACCTCGGCACCGAAGACGATCACGTTCGCCATCACGTACAGCCACACCAGCAGGAGAGCCGGCCCGCCGAACGCCTTCAGCGCGACCACGTTGTTGGAGTAGCGGACGTAGAGCGGCAGCACCTGGAAGCTCGCCTCGAGCACGATCGCCGCCACCACCGCGCCCGGCAGCACGTCCGCGAACGAGTGCTCGACGTTTGTGAGGAAGTAGTACACGGCGACGAGGAACACGAACACCGCGGCCAGCGACACGACCACCGACACGCCGTACGCGACATACGAGTTGCTCGCCACGCCGCCCGCGTAACGCTTGAGCAGGTCGAACCCGAACGACCCGACCAGCAGCCCGACGAACAGAATCACGAGCGAGAGCAGCATCAGCGCGACCGCGAGCAGCTTCCCGCGCAGGAACGACCGGTTCGGCTGGCCGTAGACGATGTTGAAGGCCGACTCGAGGACGCTGAAGAGCGACAGCGAGGTCCAGAGCAGCGCTGCGCCGCCCAGGATCCCGAGCGCCGTCGCATGCCGCTCGATCTCGCGCACCGTGTGGACGATCGACGAGATCGAGCTTCCCGGGAACGCTCGCTTCAGCTCCGTGACGAGGTAGCTCGACTCGTCGGCGCGCCCCGCGATCGACAGCAGCGAGATCGTCAGGAACAGCAGCGGCACGAACGAGAGCAGGGCGAAGTACGCGATCATCGCGGCGAGGTGCGGGCCGCGGTCGGCGAAGAACTTGCCCAACGGCTGGGGCAGCGCCAGCATCACGCGAGAGTATGGGCGGTGGATTGGCTGTGTTAGCGTCAACGGCATGGCGCAGGCCGCCGATGCGCTCGCCCACCTCACCGAGATCTCGACGCAGATCCAGGCTGCGGTCGTCTTCGACCGCGAGGGCACCGTGCTCGGCTCGATCGTCGACGACGAGCGCGCGGGCCGCATCGCCGAGAAGGCGCTCGAGCTCTTCCGCGCGGCGGAGAAGCAGGGGAACCAGGAGCTCGTGCAGCTCGACGCCTCGCTCCCCGACGGCACCGTCTTCGTCGTCCGCGACGCCGACCGGCTGATCGCGGCGACGACCGGCCCCGAGCCGACCGTCGGCCTCGTCTTCTACGACCTCAAGACCTGCCTGCGCGGCTTCGGGGAGGAGCCTCCGAAGACGAAACCGAAGCCGAAGCCCCGGCGCGCGCCCGCCAAGCGCACCACGAGCCCGCGGAAGAAGGACGATGCCGCGTCGTAGGGCCCTGGCCGTCGCCGCCGCCGCAGCGGGCTCTGCCGCGGGCGCCGTCTTCCTGCGCCGCCGGGCAACCCGCCGCCGCGAGCGCGCCGAGCTCTATTTCGCCGACGGGTCGCTGGTCACGCTGACGCAGGGCTCGCCCGAGCCCGACCAGCTCCTTGCCCACGCGCGCGACCTCCTCGCCGCGGCCCGCGGGTAGTGAACCGCGCCGACCTCGCCACTGCCCTGCGGGAGCACGCCTACCTCGAGGGCGACTTCCTCCTGAGGTCCGGTCGCCGCTCTCGCTACTACCTCGACAAGTACCGCTTCGAGACGCGTCCCGACGTCCTGGGCCCGCTCGGTGAGGTGATTGCCGCGACGGCCGCCGAGCACGAGCCGGATGCCGCGCGCCTCGCCGGGCCGGAGCTCGGCGCCGTCGCGCTCGCCGCAGCCGCCTCGCTCGCGTCCGGCCTGCCGTTTCTGATCGTCCGCAAGGAGGCGAAGGAGTACGGCACCGCCAACCGGCTCGAAGGGGTGTTCCAGACAGGCGAGCGCGTCTGCCTGGTCGAGGACGTCGTCACCTCTGCGGGCGCCGCAATCGAGGCCGTCGAGGCCCTGCGCGAGGCGGGTCTCGAGGTCGGAACGGCGGTCTGCGTGGTCGATCGCGAGGAGGGCGGAGCAGACGCCCTCGCGCGGGTCGGAGTGCGTCTGCGGCCGCTTTTCCGCGCCTCCGAGCTGCTGGAGGCCTCGAAAGCCGCCGCAAAACCGCATGGTTGAGCCGAAAGCCGAACCCTGCTAGGGTCTGGCGCCGTGGTCCCCACCTAGGCAACCGGGAGGAGAGGAGCGACAGTGACGAAGCAAGAGTTCGTGGATCGGGTGGCACAGAAGGCGAACCTGTCGAGGCGCGACGCCGCCGACGCAGTGGACGCAGTGCTCGACTCGATCACCGACGTTCTGAAGGGCGGCGGCGAGGTCAACTTCACCGGCTTCGGGAAGTTCTCGACGCAGCACCGCAAGGAGCGCCAGGGCGTCAATCCGCGGAATCCGACCGAGAAGGTCACGATCCCGGCCGCGACGGTCCCGAAGTTCTCGGCAGGCAGCACGCTGAAGACCGCCGTCAAGACCGGTGGCGGAGGTGGCGGCGGGTTCTAGTCGCCGAGCTCCCGAAGGATTGCGCGAGGGCCGCCCAGAGCGGCCCTCGCTCGTTTCCCGGCCGCACCGCGCGCTAGCCTCCGCGCGAGTGGGCGCCGAGCCGGCAGTCGCGACTGCGCTCTTCCCCGACCGCCTCGCCGAGGCGGTCGAGCGGAAGCGCTCCCAGCTGCTCGTCGGCCTCGACCCCCGTCCCGACCTGCTCCCGGTCGAGCTCGCCGGGGACGCACACCTCTCACGCGAAGCAGCGGCGGATGCCTGTGGCCGCTTCTGTCGCGGCATCGTCGATGCGGTCGCGCCGCACGTCGTCGGCGTGAAGCCCCAGCTCGCGTTCTTCGAGGCCCTCGGCGCCGACGGGCTCCGCGCCTTCGAAGACGCGTGCGCCTACGCTCGCTCGGCGGGCCTGATCGTGCTCGCCGATGCCAAGCGCGGGGACATCGGCTCGACCTCACGCGCCTACTCGACCGCCTACCTCGAGCCGCGCGGCGAGCAGCCGCCGCTCGCCGACGCGATGACGGTCAACCCGTACCTCGGCCGCGACTCGCTCGACCCGTTCCTGGCCGCGTGCAGGCGACACGGCAGCGGCGTCTTCTGCGTGGTCAAGACGTCGAACGAGGGCGGGGCGGACGTGCAGGACCTCGTGCTCTCGAACGGCCGGCCGGTGTGGCACCACGTCGCGCTGCTCGTACACGAGCTCGGCGAGGACCTCGTCGGAGAGCGCGGGCTGTCGAGCGTCGGTGCAGTGGTCGGCGCCACACATCCGCGCGCGGTAGGCGAGGCCCGGCGTCTCCTCCCGCAGGCGATCCTGCTGCTGCCCGGCGTCGGCGCCCAGGGCGCGACCCCGGCCGACCTCGCACGCGCGTTCACCAGCGGCCCGGCAAGCGCGCTCGTCAACGCCTCCCGGAGCGTCATCTACGCGTACCGCGGCGGGACCGACGACTGGCGGGGGGCGGCGTCCGCCGAGGCGGCGCGGCTCCGGCGCGAGGTCTGGGCCGTCTCCGGCTGGTAGAGGCGCAGGCATGGCAGGCGGCTGGCAGGAGCAGGCCAAGCGGTACGGCGCGCCGCTCGCCTTCCTGGTCGCCGCGACGATCGCCGTGCTGCTGATTCGCTCCGGCCTGAACAGCGACGCCGCGCCGTCGTCCAGCTCCGCCCCCGCGACGACCACCGTCTCGACGCTGACCACGCCGAACGCGACGCCTCCGCACCAGCGCCGCTTCTATCGCGTGCGCACCGGCGAGACGCTCAGCGACGTCGCGATCAGGTTCGACACGAGCGTCGAACAGCTGCTCGTCCTCAACCCGGGCATCGAGCCGACGAACCTGACCGTCGGACAGCGGGTCCGGGTCAAGTAAATAAACTGACCGGCCGCCGTGAAGGGCGTCCTCCTCGCCGCCGCCGCTGCCCTTGCGCTAGCGGCTCCCGTGCTCGCCGCTCCTCCGGACGTCCGGGGGCGCTCGTTCGTGGTCGAGAACGGAGCCACCGGCGAGGTGCTGCTCGCCCGCGATGCCCGTGAGCGGGTGCCGATCGCCAGCATCACGAAGCTGATGACCGTGCTCGTCGCGCTCGAGCGCTCGAAGCCCGGCGCGATGGTGTCCGTGGACAGGGACGCCGTGGGCGTGCCGGGATCGACGGTCAGGCTCCGCGCCGGCGAGCGGCTGCCGCTGCGCGATCTGGTCGCCGCCGCGCTCATCCAGAGCGCGAACGACAGCGCCGTCGCGCTCGCCGAGCACGTCGGCGGCGGCGACAGCGGCCCGTTCGTCGCGTACATGAACCAGCGCGCGAAGGTGCTCGGCCTCAGCGAGAC
>JBEVNN010000201.1:0-5352 GCA_040508095.1 Gaiellaceae bacterium | reverse complement strand
GCCGAGACGATCTGGCCCGGCGTGCAGAAGCCGCACTGGAGCGCGTCGGCGCGGACGAACGCGTCGACCAGCGGGTGGTCCTGCAGGCCCTCGATCGTCGTCACCTCGCGCTCGCCGACGGTGTGCACGAGTGTGATGCACGAGAGCACGGGCACCCCGTCGAGCTGCACCGTGCACGCGCCGCAGTGGCCCTCGCTGCACGCGAGCTTCGTGCCGGTCAGGCCGAGGTCGTCGCGCAGCGTCTCGGCAAGGGTGCGGCCGACCGGCGGCTCCGCCACCTCGAGCACAGCTCCGTTGACCCTGAGGCTAAGCACCCGACGTCACCGCAAGGATGTCCGCCAGGTGCACGAGCCGAAACGTCGTGCGGCTGACGATCCGCTGTTCGCCTTCGTCGTCGACCTCGGGAAGCACGCGCCACAGGTCGCGCGCGGCCTCCAGCAGCTCGCGGATCCGCTCGCGGTCTTCCTCGTGGCCGTCGCGGTCGGCGCAGGCGTTCAGCGCGAGCCCGAGCACGCCGATCGTGTCCGCCTGCCGCGTCCAGAGGAGCGGCGTCGCCATCGAGAGGTACTGGTGGATCCGCGCGAACGCCATCGGCTGCGAGAACGTCTTGCTCCCGATCGGCTCCGCCGGCTCGACGGGCGGCTCCCCGTCCGCGATGCGCCTCGCCGTGCCGTAGAGCATCCCTCGGAGCTGCTTCTCGTCGAGGCCCGCGACGCGCGCCGTCCGCAGCGCGATCAGCAACGAGCTCGGCTGCTGGCCGTAGGGGTAGTCGGAGGCGTAGACGATCTGCTCGGGCGAGACGAGGTGGTACAGGCTGAGCAGGTCGATCGCGCTCCAGACGGAGGTGTCGAAGAAGACCCCTGCCATGCCTGCGAAGTAGCCGGCCAGCGAGCCGAGATCGGCGATCCCGGCGTGGGCGATGATCAGCTGCGAGCCGGGGAAGCGCTCGACGAGCCGGTGCAGATGGTCGGCGATCGGCGGCAGGCCGCGGCCGCCGTGGATCAGGATCGGCACGCCGCGCTCGGCGGCGAGCTCGAAGATCGGGGACAGCCGCTCGTCGTTGAGCAGGAACCGCTGCGCCCGCGGGTGCAGCTTGATCCCGCGCGCACCGGCGTCCAGGCAGCGGGTCGCCTCCTCCACCGGCTCCTCGGCGAGGTCGAGCCGCACGAAGGGAATCAGCCGGCCCTCCGAGCGCGCCGCGTACGCGAGCGTCCGATCGTTGGCGGCCCTGAAAGCAGGGTGCCGGTCGACCTCGTCCATGCAGAACATGAAGCAGCGCGAGATGCGGTAGCGGTCGTTGATCCGCTCGAGGTCTTCGTAGACGCCGGTCATGCCGTCGATGTCGTGGCCGAGGTGGACGTGAACGTCGAAGACCTTCGCGTCCCCGGGTAGCTCCCGCGCGAGCTCGTCGTCGTAGCCGGCGATCAGAGACTGGGCGCGCTTGAGGACCTCCTCCACGTTCGTCAGTCTACGGACCTCATCCATGGCAGCCCCCCGCGTCGAACGCGGCCGGCTCGCCTTCGATGGTCAGTTTTGGGGGCTGCCCAACCAGTGGTCGGCCTCCCCGCTCACGGCACCCTTCGTGGGTGCTGCGCTCTTTGGTCTGCTCGTCCTGCTCCCGGGCCTCTACAACGCGCTCGTCCGGGAGGACTTGGTGCTCGAGTCCCTCCAGTTCATCGCCTACGCCGCAGCTACCGCGCTGGCCGCGGGCGTGAGCTGGCGTCTGTGGCGAACCGGGCGTCGTGGCCCCGGCTGCTGCCTCTTCGCCGCGGGTGAGGAGCAGGGCAAGTTCAACCTCGGGCTCGCGCTGGCGAGCCTCTACGGCTCGTCCGCAGACCGGTGCTGGTGGTGCTGCCCATCGCGCTCGGGGGCGCGTTTCTCGCCATGCTCGTCTACATCTCGGCGCGCGTGGAGTGCTTCCCGCACCCCGGGCACCAGCTGGCCAAGTTCAGCGAATGGCCCGAGACGATCTTCGCCCTCGCGCTTGCCGTGTTCGCGCTGCTCGCGTGGCGACGGGTCGACGCCGGGCAGTAGCATCCCGCCCGCAGTGGCCGACGTCCTCATCTACGCCGACAGCGTGCGCTCGCCCGAAATGCGGCACGAGGTGCCACTCGCGATCCCGGATCCGTTTCTCTACGCGGAGCGCGACGGCGCGCAGTACGTGGTTGCCAGTTCGTTCGAGCTCGGGCGGATCGGCGAGGTCGCGCCGCACCTGCAGACGCTGCCCTACGAGGAGTTCGGCCTCGACGAGCTGTACGGGCAGGGGCTCTCACGGGACGAGATCGAGCTCGAGGTGATCCTGCGCGCAGCGCGCCGGTGGGGGCTCGAGGACATCGTCGTGCCGGGGACGTTCCCACTCGAGGTCGCGGATCACCTGCGCTCGAACGGGATCGTGGTCACGGCCGACCGGAAGCAGTTCGTCCGCAGGCGCCGCGTGAAGAACCAGGCCGAGCTGGCCGGGATCCGCCGTGCGCAGCGCGCGGCCGAGGCGGCGATGGACGCGGCGCGCGAGCTGTTCCGCTCGGCCGAGCGGCAGAACGGCAGCTTGCTCCTGGAGGGCGAGCCGCTCACCTGCGAGCGCGTGAAGCTCGCGGTCGAGCAGGCCTTCACCGCCAACGGCGCCTTCGCCGACGAGTTCATCGTCTCGCACGGACCGCAGACGGCGGTCGGTCACGACATGGGCTCCGGCCCGATCGCACCCGACGAGCCGATCTGCCTCGATCTGTTCCCGCGCGACCGTGAGTCCGGCTGCTTCGCCGACATGACCCGCGTGTTCGTCGTCGGAACGCCGTCCGACGAGGTGCGCGAGTGGCACAGGCTCTGCCTCGAGGCGCTCGAGCGGTCGGTCGCGGCGGTCAAGCCCGGGGTCGCCGGCAGTGAGCTGCACAAGATCAGCTGCGACGTCTTCGAGGAGCACGGCTACCCGACGCTGCGCTCGAAGGAGCCCGGCGAGGTGCTCCAGGACGGCTTCTACCACTCGCTCGGCCACGGGGTCGGGCTCGAGGTTCACGAGGAGCCGACCCTCGGCCGCGCACCCGGGGAGCTCGTCGCGGGCGACGTGATCGCGGTCGAGCCGGGCCTCTACCGCAACGGCTACGGCGGCTGCCGGCTCGAGGACCTGGTGCTCGTCACCGACGACGGCGGCGAGGTCCTGACGGACTACCCGTACGACCTCGAGCCCTAATCGGTCCCCGCTAGCGGGGTACTCCGACAGCTACCTTCTAAGACGCTCGCGCTGCAGGTCACCGAGATCCGGCTCGTGATCGGCTTCTTCAGGTTCGCCCACGGCATGAGCCCGTGGTTCCTGCATGCCGGGGGCTGGGCCGGGATCGTGACCGCCGCGATCGCGTGGTACGCGTCGGCCGCGGGCGTGATCAACGGCATGTCGTCCTCGCCGGTGTTGCCGGTCGGGCGTCCGCTCTGGGGTCGGCTGCCCTCGCTCACGCGCGCGGGTTCTTCCATGCCGAGGCACCGGGCGGCTTAGGATGGCGCGCGTGACCGCCCAGGGACCGGCGATCGAGACCATTCTGTTGGAGGAGCGGAGGTATCCGCCTTCACCGGAGTTTGCCGCCCAGGCGAACGCGCAGCCCGAGATCTACGAGCGCGACTACGAGGAGTTCTGGGAGACGGAGGGCCGCGAGCGGGTCTCCTGGTTCGAGGACTTCGAGACGCTCTACGAGTGGGACCAGCCGTACGCGAAGTGGTATGTCGGCGGCAAGCTCAACGTCGCCTACAACTGCGTCGATCGGCACGTCGAGGCCGGGAACGGCGACAACGTCGCCTACTACTGGGAGGGCGAGCCCGAGGACGAGCGGCGGACGATCACGTTCGCCGACCTCCAGGCGGAGGTGGTGCGCCTCGCGAACGCCCTCAGGAAGCTGGGCGTGGGGAAGGGCACACCGGTCGGGATCTACATGGGGATGGTCCCCGAGACCCCGGTGGCGATGCTCGCCTGCGCCCGGCTGGGCGCGCCGCACACGGTCGTCTTCGGCGGGTTCTCCTCGGATGCCCTGTCGGATCGCATGAACGACATGGGCTGCGAGGTCTTGATCACGCAGGACGAGGGCCTGCGCAACGGCAGCGCGGTGCCGCTGAAGCGAAACGCGGACGCCGCGCTCGCCGCCTCGCCGGGCGTCCGCCACGCGGTCGTGCTGCGGCGCACGGGTGGCGACGTGCCGTTCGAGGAGGGCCGTGATCTCTGGTGGCACGAGCTCGTCGAGGGCGAGAGCACCGACCCGGAGTCGTGCCCGTGCGAGCCGATGGACTCGGAGGACCTGCTCTACCTTCTCTACACGAGCGGCACGACTGCGAAGCCGAAGGGGATCGCCCACACGACCGCGGGCTACCTCGTCGGCACCGCGGCGACCCACTACTACATCTTCGACGTCAAGCCCGACTCGGTGTACTGGTGCGCGGCCGACATCGGCTGGGTCACCGGCCACAGCTACATCGTCTACGGGCCGCTTTGCAACGGCACCACGGGCGTCATCTACGAAGGCGTGCCCAACTACCCCGACAAGGACCGCTGGTGGGCGATCGTCGAGCGCTACAAGGTCGACGTCCTCTACACGGCGCCGACGGCGATCCGGACCCACATGAAGTGGGGACCGGAACACGCCCAGAAACACGACCTCTCGTCCCTGCGCCTGCTCGGCTCGGTCGGCGAGCCGATCAACCCCGAGGCCTGGGTCTGGTACCGGGAGCACATCGGCGGCGACCGCACGCCAGTGGTCGACACCTGGTGGCAGACCGAGACCGGGATGATCCTGATCACGCCGCTTCCCGGCATCACGACCCTGAAGCCCGGCTCCGCAACGCGGCCGTTCCCGGGTGTCGACGCCGCCGTCTACGACGAGCAGGGCAACGAGGTCGGGCCCGGCGGAGGGGGCTACCTCGTCCTGCGGCGGCCGTGGCCGGCGATGTTGCGCGGGATCTACAAGGACGACGAGCGCTACCGCGAGACGTACTGGTCGAAGTACCCGGAGACCTACTTCGCCGGCGACGGCGCGCGGATCGACGAAGACGGCGACTTCTGGCTGCTCGGCCGCGTCGACGACGTGATGAACGTCTCCGGCCACCGGATCTCGACGATCGAGGTCGAGAGCGCGCTCGTCGACCATCGCGAGGTCGCAGAGGCTGCCGTGTGCGGACGATCCGACGACCGCACGGGGCAGGCGATCGTCGCCTACGTCACGCTGAAAGGCGGCGAGGAGGGCTCCGTCGAGAAGCTGGAGGAACTTCGCAACCACGTCGCGGCCAAGATCGGCCCGATCGCCAAGCCGGCGAACATCGTCTTCACGCCGGAGCTGCCCAAGACCCGCAGCGGCAAGATCATGCGCCGCCTCTTGCGCG
>JBEVNN010000200.1:0-3013 GCA_040508095.1 Gaiellaceae bacterium | reverse complement strand
GAGCCGTTCGACTTCGACCTGACGACGGAGCGATTCCGCGCCTTCGGCCCCGACCTGGCGAACCTCTGGGTCGACGGCGCGCTCCACCGCGTCGTCGGCGCGCGCGAGGTGCGGGTCGAGCCGGCTCGCGGCGGCGTGCGCGTCGAGCCGCTCGACGACGAGACCCGGCCGGTGGTGGGCAAGCTGCTCGGCCTCGAGTTCGACCTCGCGGGGTTCTACGAGTGGGCGCAACGCGACCCGGTGCTGAAGGAGCTGACGACGAGGCTCGCCGGCTTCCGGCCGCCGCTCGCGCCCGATCCCTTCGAGACGCTCGTCACCTCGATCACCGCGCAGCAGGTCTCGCTCTTCGCCGCGTTCGCGATCCGCAACCGGCTGATCGAGCGCTTCGGCCGCCGCGTCGGACAGGCGTACGCCTTCCCCACGGCCGAGCGGCTTCGGCGAGCCGAGCCGGACGAGCTGTTCGCGCTCGGCTTTTCGCGCCGGAAGGCCGAGTACGTGCTCGGCGTGGCCGACGAGCCGGTCGACCTGGACGAGCTCGCCTCGCTCCCGGACGACGAGGTCAAGCGGCGGCTGGTCGCGGTCCGGGGGATCGGTGAGTGGACGGCCGAGTGGTTCCTCGCCCGACACCTAGCCCGCCCGCGCGCGTGGCCGGTCGGTGACGTCGCCCTCGACAAGGCCGTGCGCGCCTTCTACCCGGAGGCGCTTGACATCCGGGCGTTCGGCGAGCGCTTCGACCCGTTCCAGAACCTCACCGCCCACTACCTGCTCACGGGGGCTAGGCTCGCGCCGTGAACGTCCGCGAGGCGACACCCGCCGACGAGCCCACGCTGCTCGAGCTCACCGAGGCGATCTTCAACGAGAACTGGGACCGGCCCTGGCGGCCGCCCGAGGTCACGCCGAGGATCTTCGAGGGGAAGCTCGTGCTGCTGGCGGAGGACGACGGCGGCGAGCCGCTCGGCTACGCGTTCGGCGAGCTCGACCCGCAGGACTACGCGCACGTGAACATCGTCTACGTGCGGCCCGAGTTCCGGCGGCAAGGCGTGACGCGTGCGCTGCTCGCGGAGTTTGCCGCACGGGCGCGCGAGGTGGGGATCGGGCACATGACGCTCGACGTCGCGACCCGGAACAAGATCGGCCGCGAGGTCTGGCGGCGTCTCGGCTTCACCGAGTGGGCGCTGCGGCTGACCGCGCCGCTCGAGCGGCTCGAGCGCACCCCCGAGGTCGGCGAGTCGTACGCGTCGCTGCACGTACAGACCGACGACCACGACGCGGTCGACGCCGCCCTCGGCAAGTACCTGCCGCGCTTCGGCGGCTCCGGCGGCCGTGTCGAGGGTCCGCTCAACGGCTGGGTCGTCGTGTACGCGGAACTCGTCGACCGCGACCGGCAGGCGCGCGAGCGCCTGGCGTCGGAGCTCTCGAACGCGTTGGGCGCCGTCGTGTGCGCCATCGGCGTCGAGGAGGGTGCGGTCGTCCGCTACGCCCTCTTCGAGCGCGGCAGCATCGTCGACGAGTACCAGTCGGTGCCGGACTACTTCGCCCCGCTGCCGCCCGGCGACGTGGTCGCGCTGGGCTCGAACCCGACGGTCGTCTCGCGCCTGACCGGCGCCCAGCCGGCGCGGGTGCGGGCGGCCGCGCGAACGGCCTCGTCGCCCGAGGACCTGCCGCCGCCGGACGAGCTCTTGCAGCAGATCGCCGAGGCGATGGGTCTAGAAGGCGCCGGTCGCGGGTAGGGTCAGAACGTGCCGACCCTCTACACCGCCGACCGCTGCCCGTACGCCGCGCGGGCGCGGATCGCGCTCGCCGAGAAGGGAATCGCGTACGAGGCGGTCGAGATCGACCTCGACGACCGGCCGGCCCTGATCTACGAGAAGAACTCGCTAGGCCGGGTGCCCGTCTACGAGGAGGACGAGGGGCTCGTCCTCCCGGAGTCCGAGGTGATCATGGAGTACCTCGAGGAGCGCTACCCGGAGCCCGCCCTCTGGCCGGCCGACCCGGCGGAGCGCGCGCTCGGGCGGCTCTGGCTGCAGCGTTTCGACGACCGGCTCGGCGACGCCTACTACGCGGCGCGCCGCGGCGACGGCCGCGAGCAGCTCGACGAACGCCTTGCCGAGCTCGACCGCGCGCTCGAGGCGCAGCCGTGGCTCACGGGACGCCACTACGGCCTGGCCGACATCGGCTACGTGCCGTGGATTCTGCGCGGCCTGGAGCGTTTCGAGCTGGAGCTCGGGCCGTCGCTCGCCAACTGGGTCGAGCGCTGCTCCGCTCGGCCCGCCGTCGCCCAGGAACGCGCGGTCGTCACCGCCCTGTGAAGCTCGTCCTCCTGCACGCCTACCCGCTGGACGAACGGATGTGGGGGCCGCAGCTCGAGCCGCTGGGCGGCTACGACCTCGCCACACCGAAGCTCTACGGCCGCGGCGCGACGATGGACGAGATCGCCTCGTCGGTCCTGGCCGAGCAGGACGGCGAGCTCGCGCTCGTGGGCGCCTCGATGGGCGGCTACGCCGCGCTCGCAATGGCACATCAGGAGCCGTCGCGTGTGCGCGCTCTCGCGCTCGTCGGAGCCCGCGCGGACGCCGACTCGCCGGAGCGGCGCGCGGGCCGCGCCGACACGAGGGCCCTGATCGAGAACGGCGGCGCCCGGGCGCTGTGGCGGAACCAGCGCTCGCGTCTCCTGCTCGAGAGCGCCTCCGACGGCGCCGTCAGCTCGGTTCGCGAGCAGGCGCTCGCCCGCTCGAACGAGGAACTCGTGAGCGCGCTCGTCGCGATCCGCGACCGCGAGGACCGGCTCGACACGCTCGAAGCGTTCGGACGGCCGGTGCTCGTTGCGGTCGGCGAGGGCGACCAGTTCTTCCCGCCCGACGAGGCGCAGGTTCAGGCCCAGCGGGCGCCCCGTGGCCGCTTCAGGGTGTTCGCGGGAGCCCGCCACCTCCCGAACGTCGAGCAGCCGGACGAGTTCAACGCCGCGCTCGCGCAGTTCCTGGCCGATGTCTGAGCTCCCGCCGCTCGTCGACGC
>JBEVNN010000150.1:0-4820 GCA_040508095.1 Gaiellaceae bacterium | reverse complement strand
CACCCAGGCGCTGCTCCCGACCGCCGACGGCAAGGGCCGTGTGCCCGCCCTCGAGATCCTCTTTCCCGACGACGCCGTGCGGAACCTGATCCGCCAGGCCAAGGTCGAGCAGGTCTACTCGGTGATGCAGACCGGCACCGCGCGCGGGATGCAGACGATGGAGCAGTCGCTCGCCGACCTGACGGTCCGCGGGGTCGTCACCTACGACGTCGCGCTCTCGCGCTCGAGCCGGCCCGAGCAACTCGTCGGCATCCTCGAGCGCGCCGGCTTCGACGTTCCCGGCGAGCCGCTCGCGGCCTCGACGCTCCGGCTGGCGGAGGGCTAGGCCGTGTCCGAGTTCAACGACGAGAGGGGCTTCGGCGCGAAGGAGCCTGTCGCGCCCGAGCTCGAGACGGAAGCCGTCGAGCCGGAGGCGAAGACCCCGCTGCTCAAGAAGGAGATCTCGTTCCGGCGCAAGCCGAAGCAGCCGAAGCAGCCGAAGAAACCCGGGCAGCCGAAGCAGCCCAAGGCGAAGGGCGCCGGCCTGAAGCGGGAGATCTCGTTCCGGCGAAAGCTGAAGGCCGAGAAGCAGGCGTTCAAGCCCAAAGAGAAGGCGCCTCGGCGGCAGAAGAGCGCAAGCCGCAAGCGCGCGAAGCGGCTCGTCGGCCTCAAGATCGGCGGCTCGCAGCTGGCGGCCGCGCGCGTCGTCAACAACGGCGTTCCCGAGCTTGTCCAGGTCGCGCGCGAGCCGCTCGAGAGCGGGATCATCGTCGGCGGGGAGCTGCGGGAGCCCGAGCTGCTCGCCGACTCGCTGCGTGTGTTCTTCCGCAAGCACAAGCTTCCGCGCCAGGGCGTTCGGCTCGGCATCGCCAACAACCGCATCGGTGTCCGCATCCTCGAGATCGCCGGCATCGACGACCCGAAGCAGCTCGAGAACGCGATCCGCTACCGCGCCCAGGAGGCGCTGCCGATTCCGATCGAGGAGGCGGTGCTCGACTACCACGTCCTCGGCGAGCGGGTCGACGACGAGGGGCAGCGCATCCGGCGCGTGCTGCTCGTCGTGGCCTACCGCGAGCTGATCGACCGGTACGTTGCCGCCTGCAAGAAGGCCGGCGTGCGGCTGGCCGGGATCGACCTGGAGGCGTTCGCGCTGCTGCGCGCACTCGGCGAGCCGACGGCTGGGGACGAGCCGCCGTCGGATGCGGCGCTCGTCGTCGTCTCGATCGGCCACGACCGCTCGACCTTCGCCGTCTCGGACGGACGCGTTTGCGAGTTCACGCGCGTTCTCGACTGGGGCGGCCAGACCCTCGACGTCGCCATCGCGCGCGAGCTCGACTGCGCGCCCTCCGAGGCCGAACCGCTGAAGCGCGAGCTCTCGCTCGCGGCCGGGGGCTGGCCGGAGGAGCTGACGCAGGAACAGGCGGATCGCGCTCGCGAGGCGGTGAGGCGCCAGCTGCAGACCTTCGCACGCGAGCTCGTCTCCTCGCTTCAGTTCTACCAGAACCAGCCCGGATCTCTTGGCATCGGCGAGATCGTGATCACCGGCGGCACCGCGCACCTCGGCGGCGTCGCGGACGAGCTGCAGCGGCTGATCGGCGTCCGGGTCGAGGTCGGTGATCCGCTGCACCGCGTCAAGCTCGGCAAGAAGCTGCGCGAGACCGAGCAGCTCGGCTCGCTCTCGGTCGCAATCGGCCTCGGAATCGAGGACTAGACCCGATGCGCGCGATCAACCTGCTTCCGAAGGACGACGCACGCCGCGGGCGGCCGCAGAGGCCGCAGTGGCTGGTGCTCGTTCCGGTCGTGCTCGCGGTGCTGCTGACGGCGGTGATGTCCGCCATGTTCCTCTCGGCGAGCGGCAAGGCGAAGGACAAGCAGTCCCAGCTGTCGTCGCTCCAGGCGGAGCTGGCGGCGATCCCGACTCCGGACGCGGCCAAGGTCAAGACCCAGTCGGCCCTCGCGGCCGACAAGCAGGCGCGTGTGACGGCGCTCAGCAGCGCGCTCTCGCGCCGCGTCGCCTGGGACCGCGTCTTCCGCGAGCTCTCGCTCGTGCTTCCCGACGACGTCTGGCTCGCGACGATCTCGGCGAAGGCACCGGTCCCGTCGTCGGTCGCGACACCGCCGCCGCCGGCCGCCGCCGGTTCCGCTCCCGCGGCGACCCAGTTCACGCTCGACGGCTTCACCTACTCGCACGCCGCCGTGGCGCGACTGCTGTCGCGGCTCGCGGTCGTGCCCGATCTCGTCAACGTCCAGCTCCAGCAGAGCACGCGCACGAAGCTCGGCGCCGCGAACGCGGTGCACTTCACGATCGTCGCCGACGTGCGCCGGCCGGGAGGCACCCAGTGAAGCGCTCGATCCCGCAGCCGCTGGTGATCGTCCTGGTAGTGCTCGGCTTCCTCGTCGCGACGGCCGGAGGCTGGTTCCTCGTCATCGGCCCGCAGCGCTCCAAGGCCGCCGACCTCGACAGCCAGATCGCCGACACGCACAGCGCAATCGACGCGGCGCAAGCGCTGACGCTCGAAGCGAAGAAAGGCGCGAAAATCCGCGTCGCCGACCTCTACCGGCTGACGAAGGCGATGCCGGATCAGGTCGACATGGCGGGGATCCTGCTCGAGCTGAACCAGGTCGCCGCCGACAGCGGCATCACCTTCGAGCAGATCACGCCGTCGACCACCGCTACGCCCATCTCGGGCTACCTCGCGATTCCGATCACGGTCGAGTTCCAGGGCAACTTCTACGACCTCTCCGACTTCCTCTACCGGCTGCGCAACCTCGTCGACATCCGCCAGGGGACGCTCGACGCGACCGGCCGCCTCTTCGCGATCGACGAGGTCGACTTCGCGGAGGCACCGCCGCCGCCCGGCTTCCCGCAGATCCGCGCGCATCTCGTGATCGACGCGTTCGTCTACGGGACCGGCACCGCGCCGACCGTTGCCCCGGCCACGGGCGCGACGGGTGCAACCGGCGCGACAGGTGCCACCGGTGCCAGTGGCGCAACGCCTACCACTCCGCCGCCTCCGCCGCCGCCGGCCGACGCAACCGCGACCCCATCGGGAACCTGATGGCGAAGAAGATCGACCCCAAGGCCAAGGCCAAGCGCCAGAAGATCTTCGCGGCGATCGGCGGCGTGATCCTGCTTGGGCTGCTTGCCTTCCAGGTCCCGCGGACGATGAAGATGCTGCACCCGGCGGAGGAGAGCACGTCCAGTTCCGCGCCCGCGGCCACGACGGCGACGACGCCGACCTCGCCGATCGCGGCGCCCTCGCTGGCCGGTGGCAACGCGACCGCCGCTGCCGCGCCCGGAGGCGACGGCCTCGTGGACGCCGACGCGCCGCCCGCTCCGCAGTCCGGCCAGCTGCTCGCGTTCGGGCTCTTCCGGACGAAGGACCCGTTCAAGCAGCAGCTCGAGGTCTCCGACGGCACGGGCTCGGGCGGAACGACGCCCTCGAGCGGAACGAGCGGCTCGACCGGTGCAAAGACGTCCGCGGCACCCACGAGCGGCGGCGCAGTCGTTAGCAGCAGCGGCGGCGGCAAGGGGAGCGGCGGCACCGCGCCCACGATGCGTGTCACCTCTCCTGCGCCCGGTGCTGTCACGACGGCGGAGATCGCGGTCAACGGTGTCGCGCAGACCGTTCAGGTGGGCGGCGTGTTCCCCTCGTCGGACCCGTTCTTCAAGCTCGTGAAGCTGACGCGCAAGGGTGCCCAGATCTCGATCGCCGGCGGCTCGCTGGCGAACGGTGAGCCGACGGTGATGCTGCATAATACGAAGCCGCTGACGCTGCAGAACACCAGCGACGGCACCCGCTACGTCCTGCGCCTGCTGTCCGTTTCGTAGCTCCAGGCCGAGCGGCCAGCAACGCTCAAGTAACAGTCTGTTACTTGATCGGACGCGTCTCGAATAGATGTCGTCGGTTGCCGGAAACCCGCATCTGTGGCCGCGCCCCGCCTCGCTAGTAACAGACTGTTACTAGCCGAGCCTGCTCCGCGTTGAGCCTCCGTCGGGCTCGGAGCGGCTCTAGCCGGTCGACTGGTCGAACGTCGACGAGAGCCGCGCGAGCGGCCGCGCCGAGAGCTTCTGTCCGTCCCGGACGACGACGGTGACGACCTTGAGCGCACGTGCGCTGCTCGGCGTCGTCAGGGTGACGTAGGTGTCGACCCGGTACGGCTTGCGGTCGGCGCCGGTCACGCTGCGGCTCGGCAGGCACTGGTTCGGGAGCGGCGAGCCGCTGCAGGTCGTCGTGGTCTCGCCCGACGTCGAGTTCGGGCACGACGAGCCGAGCGCCGAGTCGCATTTGTACGTGTTGTCTACTGACCCCAGCGAGGAGCTGTCGAGCGCGATGGCGTCGTACTTGATCGCGCGGTAGAGCTCCATCTGCTGGTCGGCGAGCGCGGACGCCATCGAGATCTTGCTCGCCCGGTTGAGCGCGAACGTCCCGGTCTGGTACGCGGCCACGATCGCGAGGATGCCGATGTTCAGCATCACCATCGCCATCAGGAGCTCGATCAGGCCGAACCCCTCCTGTGAGCGGAGCCGCGCGCGCACCTCTGCGGTATCGGCACACGCCGTACTTCCCTCAAGCGGGCGAATCCCCCTGCCGATAGGCCATGTGTATGGCGGCGTACTCCTACAGCGCGATCAACGCTGAGGGTCTACAGCTGGACGGGGAGGTCCACGCACCCGACCTCGAGGCGGCACGCGAGCAGCTGCGTGTCCGCGGCCTCCTCGCCGAGTTCATCGACGAGCTGCCTGCGAGCGGCGAGGAGGGCGTCCGCACCGTCTTCAAGAAGATCAAGCCGAAGACGTTGCAGATCTTCTCGCGCCAGTTCGCGACGATGATCGACGC
>JBEVNN010000115.1:0-9289 GCA_040508095.1 Gaiellaceae bacterium | reverse complement strand
CACGGCGACCTCGAAGTGCTGCGGGTACTCGCCGAGGCGCTTCTCGACGACCTCGGCCAACTGCTGTACGCCGACGTTGTCCCGGCCGCAACTCGGGCAGGCGATCATCACCGGCCCGCGCTCGCGCAGCCCGAGCGCCTTCAGGATCTCGTAGGCCGTCTTGACCTCCTCCACCGGGTCGGCGGTGAGTGAGACCCGCATGGTGTCGCCGATTCCGTCGACGAGCAGCGCGCCCATGCCGACCGCGCTCTTGATCGAGCCCGAGTACGGCGTCCCCGCCTCGGTCACGCCGAGGTGGAGCGGGTACGGCACCTTCTCCGAGAGCATGCGGTAGGCGCGGATCATCGTCGGCACGTGGCTCGACTTCACGGAGATCTTGAACTCGTAGAAGCCGAGGCTCTCGAGCAGTCGGACCTCCTCGAGCGCCGCCTCCACCAGCGCTTCGGCCTGATCGCGCTGGGCGACCTCGGCGAGATGCTTCGGGAGCGACCCCGAGTTGGCGCCGATCCGCATCGGCATCCCAGCCTTCTGTGCCGCCCGCACGACCTCTGCGACCTTGTCGGGGCCGCCGATGTTGCCGGGGTTGATCCGCACGGCGGCCACACCGCCCTCGATCGCGCGCAGCGCCAGGCTCGCGTTGAAGTGGATGTCGGCGATCACCGGGATCGGCGAGAGCCGGACGAGCTTCGGCAGTGCGTCGGCGTCCTCGCTCTTCGGCACCGCGACGCGCACGACCTCGCAGCCGGCCGACGCGAGGGCCGCGATCTGCGCCGTCGTCGCCTCGACGTCGTGCGTCTTCGTGAGCGTCATCGACTGCACGACGACGGGCGCACCGCCGCCGATCTGCACGCCGCCTACATGAATCGCGCGCTCGCTGGGCACGCGCTGAGTCTAGCCCCCGCGAATGTTTCCTATGTCGTTCGAGAGTCCGACGAAGAACAGGAGCAGTACCAGGGCAATTCCAACCGCGGAGACACGTTCGTACACGGCGCGACCGACCGCGCGGCCGCGCACGCCCTCGACGATCGAGAAGGCCATGTGCCCGCCGTCGAGCGGGAGGAGCGGCAGCAGGTTCAGCAGCGCGAGGGAGAGGCTGATGATCGCGAGCACCTGGAAGTACTCGCGCCAGCCGAGCTGTACGGCCTTGCTCGACTGCTGGACGATGCCGACCGGGGTCGACACGTCTTTCCGCCCCGAGCCGCTCGCGATGTGGCCTAACCACGTGCCCATCGCTTTCGTCACGAGCCAGGTGTCCTCGCCGGCGAGCGCAACCGCGCGCGCCGGGTTGTAGTGCTTGTAGCGCACGGCGGCCGGGTGGAAGCCGAGCGTGTAGACGCCCTCGGTCTTCGTCGGGTGGACGGGCTTCAGCTCCTTGTACTGGCCGTTTCGGACCACCGAGAGGACGAGGGGCCCACCCTTGCTGGTGCGGATCGCGTCACGCACGTCGGTGAAGTCCTCGGCGGGCACGCGGTTCACGCCGATGATCCGGTCGTCGGCCTTCAGACCTGCCGCCGCCGCCGGCGAGCCGGGGATCACGTCGCCGACCTTGCGCGAGGCGTCGGAGGGAATCCCGAGCATGTAGACCGCCGCCAGCAGGACGATCGCGAGCACGAGGTTCGCGCCGGGGCCGGCGGCGATCACGGCGAGGCGTTTCCAGGTTCGCTGCCGCCAGTACGCATCCGAGCCGAGCGCGTCGTCGAGCTCGGTCAGGCCGCGGTCGGCCGCGCGGCGCGCCTTTCCAGAGAGCGCGGCATGGCTCAGCGCCTGCTCCAGCTTCGCGAGCGCCTGGCGCGCCTCCTCGAACGCGTCCTGGCCGACGAGCCGCTTCACGCGCTCGACCTCGCCCAGCAGGCGCGGCTCCTCGTACAGCGCGGGCCCGAAGTGCACGTCCAGGTCGGACGGGGCCGGCCGGTGCATCCCCGGGATCTTCACGTAGCCGCCGAAGGGGATCGCGCCGAGGCCGTACTCGATCCCGTTCCGGTTCGTCTTGAGCAGCGCGGGCGGGAACCCGATGTAGAACTTCCGCGGCCGCATCCCGACCCCGCGTGCCGTGAAGAAGTGGCCCGCCTCGTGGACCAGGATCAAAAACGCGAGGCCGAAGATGGCGACAAGGATGCTCATGCCACGGCGGCCCCTTCTGCGAGCCGCCGGGCTTCCCTGTCGGCCTCGACGAGATCGCCGAGGTCACTCGCGGCGGCGCCGTCGACCTCGGCCAATGTCTCCTCCACCGTCGAAGCGATCCCGAGGAACGGCAGCCGCCCCTCGAGGAACGCCGCCACCGCGACCTCGTTGGCCGCGTTGAACGCGCATGGGTAGGTCCCTCCCTGCTCGCCCGCGCGGCGCGCGAGCGCGAGCAGCGGGAACGTCTCCAGGTCGGGCGGCGCGAACTCGAGCACGAGCCCCTGCGAAAAGTCGAGAGGCGCCACCGTCGTCGCGGCGCGTTCCGGGTACGTGAGCGCGAAGGCGATCGGGACGCGCATGTCCGGGTAACCGACGTGCGCGAGCGACGCGCCGTCGCGGAAGCGGACGAGCGCGTGGACGACCGACGTCGGCTGCAGCACGACCTCGATCTGCTCGTACGGCAGCCCGAAGAGGAAGTGCGCCTCGATCAGCTCGAGCCCCTTGTTCGCGAGGGTCGCCGAGTCGATCGTGATCTTCGGCCCCATGCTCCACGTCGGGTGGGCGAGCGCCTCCTCGGGAGTGACGTCCCCCAGCTCCTCCCGCGTCTGTCCGCGAAACGGGCCGCCGGACGCGGTGATCACGAGCGAATGCACCTGCTCGCGACCACGGCCCTCGAGGCACTGGAACACGGCCGAGTGCTCGCTGTCGACCGGGAGCAGCAGGCCTCCGCCCCGCTCCTGCGCGGCCAGCGCGAGCTCGCCCGCGGCCACGAGGCTCTCCTTGTTGGCGAGCGCGAGCGTCACGCCGTGCTCCAGGGCCCAGAGCGTGGCCGGCAACCCGGCGAAGCCGACGACAGCGTTCAGCACGACGTCCGGCTCGGCGCGGTCGAGCAGCTCGGTCAGATCGCCGCCGACCTGCGTCAGCGGCGCGAGGCCGTCGATCGGCTGCGATCCGGACGCCGCAGCGACGAGCTCCAGCTCCGGGCTGGCCGCGACGATCTCGAGCGCTTGGCGGCCGATCGAGCCCGTCGCCCCGAGAAGGGCGATCCGTGTCATCTGCTCGAAGTGTACGACTGCATTCCGCCTGCGGATTAGGTCAAGGCGAGGATGGTGTAGAAGGCCGCCACGACTGCAAAGAGGGGCGCGTCGAGCCGGTCGAGGACACCCCCGTGCCCGCCGAGCAGGCGACCGCTGTCCTTGACCCCGAAGTCCCGCTTGACGGCCGATTCGAACAGGTCGCCGACGGGTGCCGCGACCGCGATCACCACGCCCAGCACCAGCGACTCCCAGATCGAGAGAAAGTCCTGGTGGTAGAGCGCGAAGAAGGACACGAGCACCGCGGCAACGGTCGAGGCGATGAACCCCTCCCACGTCTTGCCGGGGGACATCACCGGCGCCATCTTGTGCCGGCCGACGAGACGGCCCGTGAAGAACGCGAGCGTGTCGGCAGCGAAGACGGCCAGGAGGACCGTGAAGATCGCCAGCCGCCCGTGCTCGGGGAGGTCACGCAAGAGCAGAACGTACGCGAGGCCGAGGCCGACCCAGGCGACGCCTACGACCGTGGTCGCGACGGCGACGGTCAGCGATTGGCGCGTCTCTGAGACGCCTTTCAGCAGGAACGCGAGCGCGAGGGTCGCCAGAAAGCCGGCAAGCATCCACGTCGGCCCGCTGAGCTGCGCGCCGAGCAGCACGAGCACGAGCCCCGCGTAGCCCGCGAGCACGAGCGGCCGCAGCTCCCGCGCCATGCCGTAGAACTCGTGCAGCGCGACGAGCCCTGCCCCGACGGCGAGCGCCCACAGCCACCAGCCGCCGAGCCAGACGAGGCCGAGGACCGCGGGCAGCCCAACGGCCGCGATCAGGATGCGGGACCAGAAGGAGCTCATCGGCCGTCTCTCGGCCGATGATGTGGAGGGGGTCCGGGGGGAACCGGGAGGTTCCCCCAATCGGAATCCTGGGCGGAGCCGAGGCCACCCCAGAGGAAGAAGGGGGTCCGTGGAGGAAACATGGTTTCCCCCACGAGAGCGAGCTGAAGGCGAGCGATCATCGTCCGCCGAAGCGGCGGCGGCGCTGGGCGTACGCGGCCAGCGCGTGCTCGAGTTCGTCGCGGCCGAAGTCGGGCCAGAGCGTGTCCACGAAGACGAGCTCGCTGTAGGCGAGCTGCCAGAGGAGGAAGTTCGAGATGCGGAGCTCGCCGCTCGTGCGGATCAGCAGGTCAGGGTCGGGCAGCTCCGGCGCGTAGAGGTTCGCGCGCAGCGACTCCTCGTCGATCGCGTCCAGCGGCACCCCTTCCTCGACCAGCCTGCGCATCGCCTCGACGATGTCTGCGCGGCCGCCGTAGTCGAAGGCGACCCAGAGGTTGAGGCGGTCGTTCCCGGCGGTCTCCCGCTCCAGCCGTTCGATCTGCTCGCGCAGCTCGTCCGGGGCACGGTCGCGCCGGCCCATGAACCGCGTGCGCACGCCCCGCCGCGCGAGATCCGGCAGCTCCCGCTCGATCGTCTCGCCGAAGATCTCCATCAGCGACTCGACCTCGGTCTCCGGCCGCGACCAGTTCTCGGTCGAGAACGCGTAGACGACGAGCGTCTCGACACCCAGGTCGATGCAAGCCTCGACGGTCCGGCGCAGCGCCCGCGTGCCTTCGCGGTGTCCCTCGGCCACCGGCAGGTCGCGCCGCTCGGCCCAGCGGCCGTTGCCGTCCATGATGATCGCGACGGTGCGAGCGCTGTCCGCTTCGGTTCCGCGCTCCACAGCTTGGAAGTCTGGCGCGCGCAACGCGTCAGACTTCCATGATCTCCGCTTCCTTGCGCTTCAGCAGCTCGTCGATCTCGTGGACGTGCTCGTCGGTGAGCTTCTGGACGCGGTCCTCGGCGCGGTGCTCCTCGTCGCTCCCCACCTCGCCGTTGTCGACCAGCTCCTTCAGATGGTGGATCGCGTCGCGGCGCACGTTGCGGACTGCAACCCTCCCCTCCTCCGCCATGTTGCGCACGACCTTGACGAGCTCCTTGCGCCGCTCCTCGGTGAGCTGCGGGATCGGGAGGCGAATCAGCTTGCCGTCGTTCGACGGGGTCAGGCCCAGGTCGGACTCCTGGATCGCCCGCTCGATGGTGGAGACCGAGTTCGGGTCGAAGGGCTGAATGGTGAGCATGCGCGGCTCCGGCGCGCCGATCGTCGCGAGCTGCTTCAGCGGCGTCTGCTGGCCGTAGTAGTCGATCTGGACGCGATCGAGCAACGCTGGCGACGCACGGCCGGTACGCAGCGTCGCAAACTCTGCCTGCGCCGCCTCGACGGACTTGTCCATCCGCCGGCCCGCGTCCTGAACTAGGTCCTCGATCGCCATCTGGCCTCCTCCGGTCAGGGGGTCGAGACGATGGTGCCGACCCGCTCGCCGTGCACGACTCTACGGATGTTTCCCTCCTGGAGGGCAAAGACGTAGATCGGCAGGCGGTTGTCCATGCAGAGCGAGAGCGCTGTGGTGTCCATCACCTTGAGGCCGCGCTCGATCGCCTGCAGGTGCGTCAGCTCGGGGACGAGCACGGCGTCGGGGTCGACCCGCGGGTCGCCGTCGAGGACGCCCTCGACTCCGTGCTTCGCCATCAGGATCCCCTCGGCGTTGATCTCGAGCGCACGCAGCGCCGCGGCCGTGTCGGTGGTGAAGAACGGGTTCCCCGTCCCGGCGGCGAAGATCACGATGCGGCCCTTCTCCAGGTGGCGGATCGCGCGCCGGCGGATGTACGGCTCCGCGACCTCGGCGGCTGCGAGCGCGGACATCACGCGGGTGTGCGCACCTCGCCGCTCGAGTGCGTCCTGCAGCGCGAGCGCGTTCAGGAGCGTCGCGAGCATCCCGGCGTAGTCCGCGGTCGCCCGGTCCATCCCCTCCGCTGCGCCCTCGATGCCTCGATAGATGTTCCCCGCGCCCACGACGATCGCGAGCTCGAGCCCGTCCTCGCGTACCTCGGCGATCTCGGCCGCCAGCGCGGCGATGCGATCCGGGTCGAGCCCGTAGTCCTGGCCGCCCATCAGCGCCTCCCCCGACAGCTTCAGCAGCATTCGGTGGAAGGCCGCCCCCGGCGGCCGCTCGGTTTGCGCCGGAGCCGCCTCGGTCACTCGGCGAGCGCGTAGCGCACGAACTCGACCACCTCGAGGCCGGCCTCCTCGAGCGCCTTGCCGGCTGTCAGCGAAGGATCATGGATCCACGACTGCTCGCTGAGCGCGACGCCCGAGAGGAACTCCTTCCGCAGGCGGCCCTCGACGATCTTCGCGCGGACCTCTTCCGGCTTCGACTGCACGTCGGCCTGGTTCTCGTAGATCGCCCGCTCGTTCGCCAGCTCCTCCTCCGGGACCTCGTCCACGCTCCGGAAGCGCGGAGCCGCGAAGGAGACGTGCATCGCCAGCCGGCGCGCGGCGGCGGGATCATCACCTTTGACGCGGACGAGCACGCCGATCTTGTTCGCGGGCGGGTGGACGTACTCCGCGAGGAGCTCGCCCTCTGCGGCCTCCATGCGCGTCGCACCGGCGACCTCGATGTTCTCGCCGAGCTGGCCGATCAGCTCCAGCCGCTGCTCCTCGAGCCCGGCCACGGCCTCTCGCCCGTCGGCCTCGACGGCCTCGAGCACGGCCTCGGCGAAGGCCAGGAACTTTTCGTTCTTCGACACGGGCTCCGTCTCGCAGCCGACGGCCACGAGCGCACCGACCGTGCCGGAGATCGTCGCGAGGACCTCGCCCTCCGTCGTGGCCCGACCGGCCCTCTTGCCGGCCGCAGCCATGCCCTGCTCGCGCAACAGTCGCTGCGCCGCCTCGACGTCGCCGCCCGTCTCTTCGAGGGCGCGCTTGGCGGCCATCATCCCCGCGCCGGTACGGTCGCGGAGCTCCTTGACGAGGCTCGCTGAGATCTGGACCTGGCTCACGAGCTCTCCTCCTCGCTCGGCGCGTCGGGAACAGGCACGGGCTGAGGTTCCTCTGTGGCGGCTTCGGCCTCGGGCTCGGGCTGCTCGGCAGCCGCCTCGGCCTCAGGCTCGGGCTCCGGGGCCGGCTCCGCGGCCGCCTTGGGCTGCTGCGCCTGCTCGTCCTCGGCCGGCGGAGTGAAGTCGCCCGGACTCACGCGCTGCTTGCCCTCGTCGATCGCGTCTCCGATCGCGCGCACGACGAGGCTGCAGGAGCGGATCGCGTCGTCGTTCCCCGGGATGACGAAGTCGGCCTCGTCCGGGTCGCAGTTCGTGTCGACGAGCGCGATCACCGGCAGGCCGAGCCGCCGCGCCTCGCGCACGGCGAGCTGCTCCTTGCGCAGGTCGACGATGAAGACCGCGTCGGGCTGCTTGCGCATGTCGGCGACGCCGCCGAGATTGGCCTCGAGCTTCTCGAGCTCGCCCTGCATCGAGATCCGCTCCTTGGGCGGGAGCAGCTCGAGCTGGCCCTCGTCGCGCAGGCGCCGCAGCTCGTGCAGGTGCTCGATCCGCTCGGCGATCGTGCGCCAGTTGGTGAGCAGTCCGCCGAGCCAGCGGTGGTTCACGTACGGCATGCCGGTCCGCTTGGCCTCCTCCTCGACCGAGTCCTGGGCTTGCTTCTTCGTTCCGACGAACAGCACGGTGCCGCCACGCTCGCCGAGGTTGCGGGCGAAGCTCTGCGCCTCCTCGAGGCTTTCGAGCGTCTTCTGCAAATCGATGATGTAGATACCGCCGCGCTCGCCGAAGATGAAACGCCGCATCTTCGGGTTCCAGCGGCGCGTTTGGTGGCCGAAATGGACTCCGGCCTCCAGGAGCTCTCGCATGCTGACTGCCATCTGGGTTCCTCTCTGGTGGTTGCGTGCGGATCGCCGGCGAGAGTCAGGTGGAACCGGCGGTCGGAGCCGCCGGCACCGCCACCTGCCCGGGTCGCCGGGTAGGGGACGAAAGCCGAGGCAGTGTACCCGTGCCCGCCCGATTTCGGTGTCCGCGGGCCGCTTCATGATGGGAGCGTGGAAGCTCGCGAATCGCCTGCGCTCGACCAGCTCGCGGACGCGATCCGGGCCTCGGCCTGGGAGCTTGCGCTGGCGACCGTCGAGGAAGGCCTGCTCGACGACCGGATCCCCTCGCTTCAGCGTCTCGGGCGGCTTGGCCAGCTCGGCGACCTGCCGGCGTTCGTCGGGGAGCTGGCGGGGGAGCTCGCAGAGCCGCAGCCCGAGCACCTGCGGCACAGCGGCCCGCTCGCCGCGCGTGGCCGCGAGCACGTGCGCCAGCGTGAGGCGCTCGGCTTCGCGCCGCGCGAGATCGTGGGCGAGCTCCTTTTGCTGCGGCGGATACTCGCCCAGTTCGTCGCGGACGAACGCGTGCATTCGACCCTCGAGCGGCTCGTGACCGATTGCGTGGTCGCGTACTTCGAGCGCGCCACGTCCGAGCTCGCCCACCAGGCACGCCACGACCAGCTCACCGGCCTCCTCCACCATCAGGCCTTCGTCCGTGAGCTCGAGGTGGAGCTGGAGCGTGCGCGCCGTTACCGACACGGCGTCGCGCTCGTCTTCCTCGACCTCGACCGCTTCAAGGAGCTCAACGACACGTTCGGCCATCCTGCGGGCGACCGCGCGCTGACGGGGTTCGCCCGCCTGCTGCGCGACTCACTGCGCGGCTCGGATCTTGCAGGCCGGATGGGCGGCGACGAGTTCGCGGCGTGTCTCGTCGAGGCGGACGAGGAGGCCGGCTCACGGCTGCTGGAGCGCCTGCGCGACCCGGCCCCCGCGCCCGCCGCCGGCCCCCAGCTCCCGGCGGACTTTGGGTTCAGCGCGGGGCTCGCGCACTTTCCGGACGAGGCCGGGGACGCGGACGCGCTCTTCCGCGTCGCCGACCAGCGGCTCTACGAATCGAAGCGCGCCAGCGCGGCCTGAAGCTCGGCCGGCAGCGGGGACTCGACCTCGACCCGCTCGTCCCGGAGCGGGTGCGGAAACGCGAGGCGCCACGCGTGCAGAAACTGGCGCTTGAGCCGCTCGTCCGGGACGCCGTAGACGGGATCGCCGACGACCGGAAGGCCGATGGCCGCGAGGTGAACGCGGATCTGGTGGGTGCGGCCGGTGTCGAGGCGCACGTCCAGCTGCGCGTGGCGGCGGAGCAGCCGTTCGACCTCGAAGTGCGTGATCGCCTCACGAGGCGTGTCGGTGTCGAGTGAATGGCGCGTCGGGTCGTGGCGGTCCCGGCCGATCGGTGCCT
>JBEVNN010000100.1:0-4946 GCA_040508095.1 Gaiellaceae bacterium | reverse complement strand
CTCGAAGTAGTCCAACGCAGTCTGCATCACCAGCTCGTGATCGGTCGCGATCGCCACTCCTCGCTCCTTAGTCGAGTGACTAAGAAGTGTGACGGCTGCCTCGCGACGCCGTCAAGCGACTCCGATTTGACCCGCATGGGCCAGACGGGGCCTGGGCGGCGACGGCTTTCATCGAGCGATGCGTCGTCTGCTGGCCGCTCTCGTCGTTTGCTGCGCCATCGGCGCCGGCCTGCTCGCGTTCACGGCGAGCAAGGCGCCGGCAGCGCCGGCCAAGGTCGCACGGAAGAGCCCGCATGCCAGAGCGCTCCACGCTCGGCAGCGGGCGGTTCACCTGCGACGCGCCCGGCGGCTCCGCGTCGCTCGGCGGCGGGTTCGGAACCGGATCATCACGACCGCCTGGCGGGCGGTCGGCGTTCCGTACCGCTGGGGCGGAAGCTCGATGAGCGGCTTCGACTGCTCGGGACTGACCCGGTGGGTCTACCGCCAGGCCGGCGTCTCGCTTCCGCACTACTCGGTCGCCCAGTGGAGCTACGGGCGCCGCGTTTCGCGACGGGCGCTCGCTCCCGGCGACCTGGTCTTCTTCTCCGGGCTCGGGCACGTCGGCATCTACCTCGGCCACGGAGCCGTCATCCACGCTCCCCATGCGGGTGCGCCGGTCCGGTTCGAGCGGATGCACGGCTGGCTTTCGTCGAGCTTCTACGGCGCACGCCGGCTGCGGCTCGCCGGCTGAGAACCGGCCAGCAGCCTGGCGGCGAGTTGCGCCAGGTGCTCGCGCAGCTCATCCGGTCGAACGACCTCGAAGTCCGCTCCCAGGCCGGCCAGGGTGCCGGCGGCCCACTCGAGCGAGTCCGAGCGCATTGTCAGGCGCGTGCGGCCGCCGTCGGGCTCCAGCTCGGCCATCGTCGCGGGGATCCTCGCGGCGATCTCCTCGACCGGCGCGTCGAGTAGCACCTCGATCTCCCAGGCCCAGGGGAGGCTGGCGAGCATCCGGACGACGTGGTCGACAGGGTCGAAGCCCGGCTCCGGCGGCTCGGCCGGCTCACCAATCGCCGCATCGGCGATCCGGTCCGCGCGGAACGTCCGAACCTCGGCACTGCCCCGGTTACGCGCGGGGACGTACCAGCGCCCGCGCCGGGCGACCAGGCCCAGCGGCTCGATCTCACGGGTGCTCTGCGTGCCGTCGCGGCGGGTGTAGTCGATCTGCAGCGCCCGCTTGCGCCGCACCGCCTCGGTGATCACGAGCAGTGTCTCGCTGGAGGCCGGCGTCGCGTGGGGCTCGCCCATCAGCCTCACCTCGTCGCGCAGGCGCTGCACCCGGCGTGTGAGGCGGTCGGGCAGCACGCGCGCGATCTTCGTCAGCGCTCCCTCGGCGCCGCTCAGGCCGCGCTGGTCGGCCATCACCAGCCCGAACACGGCTGCGGCCGCCTCCTCGTCGGAGAGCATCAGCGGTGGCAGGCGCGTCCCCGCGCGCAACCGGTAGCCGCCGCCCGCGCCCGGCTGGCCGTCGACCGGGATCCCGATGTCGTGCAGTGCGACCGCGTAGCGGCGGATCGTCCGCTCGCTCACGCCTAGCTCGTTGGCCGCCGAGGCCCCGTCGACGACGAGCCGGCTCTGCAGGAGCTCGAGGAACGCGAGCAGCCGTGAGGCCGGTCGTGACATGCCGTCATTGAAGCACCTCTGCGGACAAAAACTGACCGCAATGACTCGTACCCTTGCTCTTCCGCGAACGAGAGGAGGCGGGTGATGGCACAGCGTGCTGAGACTCCGGTCGAGACCGACGACGGGCGGCACGACTTCGACTTCTTCTACGGCAAATGGCGGCAGCGCAACCGCAAGCGCGCCGACCTGCTGGTGCGAGACGACGCGGACTGGATCGAGTTCGAGTCGTTCAGCGAGGCCATGCCGATCCTGGGCGGCCTCGGGAACATCGACACCTACAAAGCGCCGTGCTTCCCGGCCCGGCCGGGCTTCGAAGGCTTCTCGCTGCGGCTCTTCGACCCCGGCACCGGCCTTTGGCGTATCTGGTGGGCCTCGACGATCGGGCAGGGCCAGCTCGACGCGCCGGTCGCCGGCCGCTTCCGCAACGGCATCGGCGTCTTCGAGTGCGACGACGTCGTCCAGAGCGTGCCGGTGAGAGTCCGGTTCACCTGGAAGGGGATCACGGAACGCTCGGCGGTCTGGGAGCAGGCGTTCTCGCTCGACGGGGGAGAGAGCTGGGACACCAACTGGATCACGCACCACGCGCGGCTGACATGAATCCGGTCCATGTCACCATGCGTAGTGGCTCCCGTGAGACGCAGTGCGCTGATCGTGGCCATGCTGGCGCTCGGGCTCGTTCCGCTCCTTGCCGGCTGTGGCTCGAGCTCGAGCAGCTCGGGCAACACCACCACCGAGAGCAGCGGCGGCGAAGGCGAAGGCGGGACGACGACCGTCGGCGGCCTGAAGGCGAACAACCACGGCACGAAGGCTGTCGAGTCGAGCGGCAAGACCGAGGTCGAGCTGGACGACTTCTACTTCGAGCCGACCGTGCTCGAGGGCAAGGCGGGCGAGAAGGTCGAGCTCGAGCTCAAGAACGAGGGGACGGTCGAGCATTCCTTCACGGTCGAGTCGCAAGGGATCGACAAGGACCTGGAGCCCGGCGACGAGGGCGAGGTCACGGTGACCATCCCGAAGTCGGGCGCGATCTCGTTCTTCTGCAAGTACCACAAGAGCGAGGGGATGGCCGGCGCCCTGGCGGTGACGGGCCAGTCGGCCGGGACCGGCGGCATGACCAACACCGGAACGACCACGAACGAGAGCGGCGGGGGCGGATACAAGGGTTACTAGCCGAGTCCTCGTCGATGAGTTTTCGGCGAGGCGTCCGTCTTGCCTAGGATGGCGGTCGTGGAGCGGACGACTCTTGCGAGCACGCCCGAGTTCGCCGAGCTGGAACAGCACCGGCGCGAGCTGACGGCACATTGCTACCGCATGCTCGGCTCGCCGTTCGAGGCCGAGGACGCCGTGCAGGAAACGCTCCTGCGCGCCTGGAAGAGCCTCGACCGCTTCGAAGGCCGCTCGGCGCTGCGCTCGTGGCTCTACCGGATCGCGACCAACGTCTGCCTCGACATGCTGGAGGGGCGCGAGCGCCGCGCGCGCCCGATGGACCTGGGCCCGGCCGGCGAGCCGATCATCGAGAACCTGCACACGCCTGAGGTGCCGTGGCTGCAGCCGGTCCCGGACTCGCGCGTCGCCGACCCGGCCGAGGCGGTCGCCTCGCGCGACACGATCCGCCTCGCCTTCGTCGCCGCGCTGCAACACCTGCCCCCGCGGCAGCGCGCGGTATTGATCCTCTGCGAGGTGCTGCGCTGGAAGGCCAGCGAGGTCGCCGAGCTGCTGGAGACGAGCGTCGCGTCGGTGAACAGCGCGCTGCAACGTGCGCGGGCGACCCTGGAGGAGCGCGACCTCTCGCCGGAGTCGGACTTCGACGCGCCCGACCCCGAGCTGCTCGAGCGCTACGTCGCGGCATTCGAGGCCTACGACTTCGAGGCGCTCACGTCGCTGATCCACGAGGACGCGATCCAGTCGATGCCGCCGTTCGACCTCTGGCTGAGCGGGCGGGAGGACATCTTCACCTGGTGGGCCGGCGCAGGGATCGCGTGCAAGGGCTCGCGCGTGATCCCGGTCGTCTCGGCGAACGGCTCGCCCGCCTTCGGGCAGTACAAGCCGAGCGAGTCGGGCGACGGCTACGACCCGTGGGCGCTGCAGGTGCTGGAGCTCTCAGGCGGGCGGATCGCCGAGCTGACGTTCTTCCTCGACGTGGATACGCTCTTCCCGCTCTTCGGCCTCCCGCTCCGGCTCGACGCGTAGCACCTCCTCTAGGCCCGTGAACCTGATCAGGCAGCACAGCTCGTCCGACGCGTTGCAGATCGCCAGCTCCAGGCCGGCCCGGCGCGCCGCAAGCTGGAGCCGCGCAAGGGCGTCCACCGCGACGCCGTCCGCCGACAGCGCACCTACGTCGCACGAGAGTCGGAGCATCTCGAGAGAAGACGGTTTGCCGCCCGGGAACTCATCGGGAGGCAGGCCGATTAATTCCGGCTCGGAGGGAAGTCCTACCACCGTGATCCCGTTCGAAAGGAGCTAATGGCCCTCGACCAACGCACCCGCTGGTTCGCCCTCTACGTGCTCTGCCTCGGCGACCTGATGATCGTGCTCGATGCCACGATCGTGAACGTCGCCCTCCCCTCGATCCGCGACGATCTCGGCTTCACGGAGGAGTCGCTCGCGTGGGTCGTCAACGCCTATTTGCTGACCTTCGGCGGCTTCCTGCTGCTCGGCGGCCGGCTCGGCGACCTCTTCGGGCACCGGCGGCTCTTTCTCGGCGGGATCGCGCTCTTCACGCTCGCCTCGCTGGCGTGCGGGCTGTCGACCTCGCAGGGGTTCTTGATCGGGGCGCGCGCGGTGCAGGGCCTTGGCGGCGCGGTCGTCTCCGCGGTTGCGCTCTCACTCCTGATGCTCCTCTTCCAGGAGCCGATGGAGCGCACGAAGGCGATGGGCTTCTTCGGGTTCGTAATGGCCGGCGGCGGCAGCATTGGCGTGCTCCTCGGCGGCGTGCTCACCGACGCGCTCAGCTGGCACTGGATCTTCCTGGTCAACATCCCGGTCGGGATCCTGGTCTTCTCGCTCTGCCTGCCACTCTTGCCTGGCGACCGACCCTCCGGGGAGAACCGCGGGCGCGTCGACGCGTGGGGCGCGGTGACCGTGACTGCGGCCCTGATTCTGGCCGTCTACGCGATCGTCAACGGCAACGACAAGGGCTGGCTGTCGGCGCAGACCCTCGGGATGCTCACGGCCGCGCTGGTGATCTTCGGGGCCTTCCTCGTGATCGAGTCGCGAGTCGCGTCGCCGCTCGTGCCGCTGGGCATCTTCCGGAAGCGGAACGTGTCCGTCGCGAACGGCGTGGGAGTGCT